>JAWOIA010000152.1:0-15173 GCA_046484885.1 Desulfosarcina sp.
CCGACGTCCTCTGGAACTGGCCCAGATGGATATTTTGGAATTTTTCATCAACAAGTTAATATTTCTCAGTAATTTCCGGTTAGGTTTTTGGTAACATCTCAAAAAGCTATGGTAGTAAACGCCCAATAGCGAGAGATCAGCTATGGCACGCCAACCATTTTGGAAGTATTTTACGATAGGTGGTAAGCAGCTTCACCCGGGGCGTAACGCTTGTTGTCGGATTAATTCCGGCAGGTCGGGAATGCGCCCGATATTTTCGATTCGATCTTTGAGATAGCGCCAAAACGAGACACCGAGTTTACGGCACGTTTTTTTCAAACTGGTAAATGTGTCGCGGCACCGGCGGCCCGTTTCACTTCGGGTGCCGCCGCTGATTTTGCGCTTTTTAACATGCTCCCGGATCGCGTTCTCAGCGCCATTGTTGTGCAAGGGGATATCCGGACGTTCCAGCACCAGCAGCAACTCGGATTTATTGTTGTAGATGCGCCTCAGCGCCAAATTCAAGGTGGCACTGGCCGTGGATTGGGTGAAGATTTCGTCGAACCGGTTATCCAGGTGTTTTTTATCCACAGCGTTGGGGTTTTTCTTGTAGGCTTTCAACCCGTCGTAGAAATGCCAGATTTGATCTTTGACGGCCTCCAGGTCTTTTTTGGCCGGTTCGGTACAGGCAACGATCTTATCGATGGCCCGGTTGGCGTGAATCCAGCACAGCGCATGCAACAGGACGTTAAACTGGCCGGCATCATCGCTGACGATCACCAGATCTTTCGAAATCCCATGTTCGATGATGCTGCCGATCAGCACGGCTTCGGTGGCGATTTGAACATGTCGCTCTTTGACAATGCCGTTTGCGGATAAAAACCCGTGCCACTGGGATTCATTGGCAAACACGGTTCCCAAGTGGTTGTAAAAGACGTCAAGGGCCAGTTGCGCCAGCTTGCTGGATTGCATGTAGCCGATGGTGTCCACATTGATGGCAAAGTCCGAATGCCCGGCACGCATCAGTTTCAAGAAATTGATCCGGCTCTTGCTGGCGGTGCTTTCAAACCAGGAAAAGAAGTCGTTGCCAATATGGGTGCAATAGCCATTTTTGCCTTGATGCCGGGCACCGGTGTCATCCACATTGACATAGGTGGACACCTCGAGACCGACGGACAGGATGCGGTCTTTTTCCTGATGAAAACGCTCTTTTTCTTCAATCAACAGATTGTTTAGCTGCCCGGTGGACATATCGATGCCAAACTCGTCCAGCTGTTCCAGCAATAACGGCTGGGTGACATGGCAATGGTAATATTGATAAAGGACGAACTCGATCAGCGTCGCACCAAAATGCTTGCCGTTTACATTCGCGGGTAGTTTGCCGAGAACATACCCGCCATCGGGTGTTTCATACACCTTCAGGCGATAACGCGTATTGTGAGCCTCGATGGTGATGTCTTGAACGACAAAGTCTTTGTAATACCGAAACACGGAGCCTTGCGGTATGATTTCCGGTTCAATGGGCTTGGTTTCGTGAATTTGAATCTGGGCGGTCTTGAATCGTTTCTTGGACCCGGGCCGCTTTTTTTCCGGTGATGGAAAGGGTTTCGATTTTTCCTTTCCCAAACTGCTGGGTTTGATCTTCGGTCTGGGGGGTTGATTTTTAAGCCGGGCAATTTCATCTTTGAGCTGTTGAATTTGTACGGCTTGTTGACGGATCAGGGCGTTTTGTTGTTCGATAAATTCCAACAGCCGCTGAACCGTTGGAGACATATCCTTCTCGGGGATATCAGCAGGTGTTTTTAGTCCGTTCATACATTATGCGCATATCATTATGCGACGGGTTTGTCCAGCGTTATTTGTAGTGCTACCATAATTTATTGAGATGTTACGATTTCAGAAGGACGGCGGGAAAGTGGGCGCACCCAAGTGGGCGCACCTTTGGTAATAATGGGGGCTTTTGATACTTCGGCAAAATCTCATATTAAGTACTTCATGGTGTAGCCATGGCCGACAAGTTGGAAGTCATTTACGATGCGCTGGAGGGGATCATTCACCAAGAGGTGGACGCGGATTATCTGGCCCTGATCGCCGCGCTGCTCAATGAGCTGTCCGAGCGGGCGCTGGAACGATCAGGACGGCAGATAATCCATGACGGCAGTCGGGCGATAAACTAAAACTTCGCCCCGGCTTCAGGTTGCCGCCACCCGCTGGCACAAAAGGGTAGACAAGGGGTAGACGAAATGGAATCGAAATGCTTTCAAGATATCAAAGGGGGTGTGCAAGTGGCCGGTCCAATTTTCCCCCTGGTTGCCTCCACAGTATGACCGTCACTGGCCCATGCCTGCGTGACAATTACGCCTTTTGATGGATGGCATCAGGGCGCTTTTAATGGTTTTATTTTCTGCATGAATTGCTCCAGGATCCCGTGCGCAAAATTCCGCAGTTGGTCGTCACCCAGATCAGGGAAGGCGTCTGCAGGTCGCTGTTCTATAATCCGTACTGGGCCTTCGGCATGGGCGCTTTCGAATTGGGAGCTCAGATTCGAGATAAATTGATCGAACCAAGCCGGGTGTTTGCCGGATAACACCTCGAAATCACCTCCCTCAAAGATGTATTCATCTGGAATTGTGGCCAGGATATCGAAGATGTAATACAGGTCTTTGGATGCCTTCTGTTTGTCCCGGCGGGCAGGGAACGACAGACCTTTTTGAAATATGTACGCCGCAGGCTTCGGAACTTGAACCATCAGAGGGCCATCTCCTTGCGCTGATTTCGCATCGTCGATTTCCAACAGCAGCGTGTTCTCGACAATGATCGAAACATATCGCAGCGCTTCCGCGTGAAGTCCCTTCTGAACGACAAGAGCGCTTTCCTCCTGTGATCCGGTCTGGTCGGTCAAGAATTCGATCTCGACTTCAACACCGTCAATGGTGCCTTCGTAATGGATAACCGCCGGGTTATCAAAGTTTTTTAAGGCCGCTATCAGCTTGGCTTCCTTTGTAAGGATTTCGTCGATGGTTTGAGGGCCGACAATTGTTACTTGGTGCCCGACCATGAAGTCAATATCGCGCGTCAGAACGGGTGTGTTCTCGCGGTTTTTAGTGAGATAGCGGTAATACAGAAACGGCGCCCAGCCCCCTCCAATCACGATCTGTGGCGGATAAGGCCTTAGTATCGCCAGCGTTTTTAGAAGACCTCGAGCGAAATCATCCATCATTGCCTTTGTCCCCCGAGAACCACATTTCCAGCCGCTTGGCGTACAGATGCTCTGCCTGCTCCCTGCCTCTTACCGGGTACCCGTAAAGGTCCAGGTACAACTGGATATCCGAGACCACCCGCAGATCTTCGACTTCCCTGCTATCATAGAACACAGAGTGTTTGTAGTACGGCATCATCAGCACCAGGTTGGCGCCTTGATCCGCGTTTTTAAGATCCAGTTCTTTTTTGAAAAATTCGATACCCTCGCCGTCGCCAACATACATGTGGACTTCCTTGTAGACGGCATGTGGGGCAACGAGCCCGGCGCCGGCTTGGACGCTCAACGCGTATTCAATTTTTCGGGGTATGTCGATTTTTCGAAGGCGCTGTAGAATCGATTTCACATCGGGAGCGAGCACAAAATACCGATGAAGCTCGTTTTTTTTCAGATCGTAGGCTCTTACCCAATCACCCAGGATTTCTTTCGGGGATCGAATTTTGAGTTTTCCGCCGGCCCGTGAGGCGTAACCGGATTCGGAGAGGGATTTGGCCATTCGGGACACATAACCCGGATCGAGCCCGATCTTTTCGGCAAGTTCGCGGATACCCCACTGCCGTTTTGGGTCCTTCAAAAATTCCCTTAGAATCAGCGATGCCTTGTCTGAAAACGGGTGCCTTCTCTGGCGCTTCTCGGGGTATTTGCTGGGGAATCCGACCCTTTCGACATAAAAGCTTTGATGAGCGACAAATACATTGCCCGACAGGTCCATGAAATAAACACCGGATTTCCGGCAGAGCGCCTGCCTTTCAGGACTTAAATATGGGGCTGCCAGAACGGGAACTGCGTGTTCAGCCAGTACCGCTGATTTAAGACGGTTGATCTTATCTCGAAATGCCGGAAGGTTGTTTGCAGACACCACCTCGATAATGAGATCGAACCGCAATCCCTGGTAATTCGCTTTGACGCGCAAATCCCATTGCACCGACCGCCCGTGCTCGACCACAACCTCAAATCCTGCGACTGGCAGCAGTTGTTCGATAGATCCTTCGAGTTCTTTGACGATATATTTTTCTTGTATGGTGTTGCCAGATAAATAATGTGTTGTCCGAATGGGCAACAATATAAATTTAGACAACATTGATGTCAAGCACTGTTTGAGTGGTGTATCAGAAACTCCACTTTGAAACCTCGCTGACCACCATGACGGTCAAGAATTCAAAATGTTCCTGAGATAGGTTTTTATTTATTGATCTCAATGAGCTATAATTAATATAGTTTTCATAATTAGAACCTTTGAGGCAGACATGCCCATTGCGCCCAACAACTGAAAGCATTGATAAAATCCCACATCGAAGGGGACGAGAATCATTTTTTTTCAGTTGCCATGCAGATGGGCGCCTACGAGGCAAGGCTCGGGCATGGGAAACTGGGCAGGAGTTGCGTGCACTCATCGACGAGACCAAGAAGAACAAGCCAAGTACCGGCTCCGCAACCAAGCCCATTCCATTGGCCAAACCCCGCGGGGAGCTTTCCTCGCTGCTGCACGCCTCTTATCCGAAATTGCGCATGTCCGACTGGTCCTTGAAAAAGGGATCGAAGAGCGGTTTAAAAAAATAATCAAAGAACAGCAAGCTTACGGTATTGATGCTGGAAACGGCATAGGCCAAAACATCCCTGGGGCTGAATCGACCGCACCGGTAACACACAGAACACGGAGAGAGGACAAGCACGATGCGAGCGAAGACTCGGACATATGCAGAAATATCTGCATGAGCCTGAAGGAGCGCTGCATGAAGCCGTGTCCAGAGTCCCATGATCCAGTTTTAAAGAAGGCGTAGAGGGCTCGCAAGCGTTCGCGATAGTCAGCCTGAAAAATTGGACTCCCCCTTTAATGGCGTCCTTCTGAACGAACGTTCGCATATTGACGTGCGGTTAAATACATCGTATAATGTAATGGTGTAAAATGGGGGCTGTAGGCAAATGAAACCCACTGCTGTTCTTAAAACCAACCCGAAGGTCGCTTGTGCCCTGAATCAGGACCTTTCTGAACGCCCTGTTCTCAGCCATGAACAGGCATCTGAACTCGAATGCCTATTCAAGGTTCTTGCGAACGATACGCGTCTTCGCATCCTTCATGTTCTGGCGCGTTCCGGGGAAGTACGTGTCAGCGCACTATGCTGTGCTCTCGGTATGAAGCCCCAGGCAGTTTCAAACCAATTGCAGCGGCTTTCGGATCGTGGAATCGTGAGCTCTCGCCGTGAAGGCAACAGCGTGCATTATTGGATTGCAGACCCATGCATACCGCTGCTTCTGGGATACGGTATTTGCCTTGCGGAGGACTCGAAGGAAAGAAGAAAATCGGGCGAAGCGATAGCATTGACCGACGGCAACGGGGACATCGCTTGCAAGTGATGGAGAAATGCAATGCAAGTCGTTGAACAAAAGGTGCTTGCCTTCAGACAAATCCATGGCGCGTTGAAGGATGTCGTGGCGCATGACAAGTGCCGCATCTGCACGTGCTTTCATGGCGATGTCCTCGCCAAGGTCCAGGGTGCGCTGAAGGGCTTCAACGAAAGCGAGCCTGAACACAAGCTTCCCGATATCGAGGCTGACTTTGGGCGCTGGGCAAAAGATGTCGATCTCTTGAAGGCTCATGGGTGACTGGGATGCAAGCCATGTCTGCCGGTTCCGGCATACAATGAGTTCAACAAGCTGATCGACAGCCTTAATTCAATCGACATCAAGGTCCGTGCGCCTTACAAGGTCGTGACGTTCACGCCTGCCGAGTTCCTTCCCAAAGACTGGCCCGTGCAGCCCGGCAGTTACCGGGTGTTCAGCCCTTCCCGTTCAATTGCGATAGCCCTGCTGCAAGGGGCTTCGCTGGAGATTCCGTCGGGCGTTGATCTGTCGGCAGTTGCCATTGCAGGCACCATAACAACCGAAAACCTCGGCGTTGAGCATCTCGTAAAAAATCTTATCGCAAATCCTTACATTCGCCACCTCGTCGTGTTCGGCCGCGAGATCCAAGGACATCTGCCTGGCGATGCACTCCTCATGCTGCACAAGCACGGGCTCGATTCCAAAAGGCGCATCGTATCCGCGAAAGGCGCGAGGCCCATCCTGAAGAACCTCACACTGCAAGAAGCCGAGCACTTCAGATCCCAGATAACGATCAGCGACCTGATAGGGAAGGCTGATTCGGATGCGCTCGACACCCGTTTGGATGAGTTGAACAAGGTCGCCATGTCGCCGTACAGTTCAGGGTTGAGAATCGATCTGGTGGAGCCAAGGCAGGCTGAACCCGCTCGGCGGTTGACGTTGGACAAGGCCGGTTATTTCGTCATCATGGTCATGCACGGGCGAGAGCGGCCCCTTGTGGTCGAGCATTACAGCAATGAAGGCGTCCTGCGGAATGTGATCGAGGGTTCAGACTCCGCATGCGTCTGCGCGGCCATTGTTGAGATGAAGCTCGTTTCCCAACTCGACCATGCCGCCTATCTCGGCCGCGAACTCGCGAGGGCTGAGCTTTCCATTGGCAGCCCAATGCGCTATGTGCAGGACAAGGCCCAAGGGCATTCGGAGCAATGCGTCGAGTGCGGTTAATGTGACAACCAAGTCTCCGACAAGTGCCGGATGCCTGGCAGGGTCAATCCGCACTATCCGATCGACCAGGCCTCATTCGGTGGGGACAAGAACCAGGAGACATCGTAATCATGTGGCTGCATGGACCGTGGGAATGGTTTCCGTTGGTGTGGATATTTCCGCTGATCTTCCTTGTCGTGATACTGCTTATCGTCCTTCGCGGCGGTGGATGGCGGATCGGCGGTGGGCGTGGGATGCAGACGCAAGACCGACAGGAAAGCGCAAGAGAGATTCTTGACCGGCGTTACGCAAGCGGCGAAATCAACCGAGAGGAATATCTCCAAATGAAGAAGGACCTCGAATGACAAACGATCAGAAGCAACAATGGAATGAGGTCTACGCCAAGAATCCGGAGTTCTTCGGCGACGAACCGAGCATCTTCGCGAGGCAAGCGTTGGAGCTTTTCCGAGAGAATGGCGTTTCCAGCCTTCTTGAGCTTGGTCCAGGCCAGGGGCGTGATACCGTTTTCTTTGCTGAGAACGGCATTGACGCGACGGGGCTGGACTACTCGAACCAGTCGATCTCGGAACTGAATACCAAGGCCGCTGCGCATGGCCTATCTTCAAAAATAAGGCTTCAACAGCATGACGTGCGGGAGCCATTGCCGTTCCCCGAAGGAAGCTTTGATGGCTGCTACTCACACATGCTCCTGTGCATGCACCTGAGCAAGAAGGAGATCGGGTTTGCCGTGCGTGAAATGCACCGCGTTCTGCGCCCGGGCGGAGTCGCAGTCTATTCGGTTCGCAGCACCTATGATCCCCACTACGGATTCGGCGGGGCCAAGCATCTCGGCGAGCAGATATACGAGGTTGGCGGCTTCGTGGTCCACTTCTTCAGCGAGGACATGGTCCGCAAATTTGCGCACGGTTTTGAGATTGCAAAGATAGACCGCTTGAAGGAAGGCAGCCTTCCTCGCGATTTGTTCACGGTGTTCATGAAAAAGGCTGGCTCGATCAAAAACCCCATGGAGGACGAGAGCATGTCTGATGTGTTTGGCTCGTACCAAAATTTCTTTGACGCCGTTTACGGCGGCGGCGTTCTGGACAAGAAGACCAAGTTCCTTATCGCGCTGGGAGCTTCACTCGCAGCGGGCTGTGACAGTTGAGCGCAGATGACCTTCGCGGTCGCGAAGGACGCCGGGGCCTCCGCCGAGGAACTTCAGGAAGCAGCCGCTATCGCAATGACGGTGAACGCCACCCGCATCCGGAACATTTTCAATTCCATGGCTGCGGCGTCCGGGATCGCGTCAGCGCCCATCGGCGCTGCCCCAGCAGCCGCACCGAGCAAGACGTGAGGAAAGTAGGCGCTTCGGTCGAAGCGACAGGCCATAATAGATTCGAATTTATCGAACAACAAAACGCCCTGATCCGTCAACAAGCCGAACAAATTTAGCAGCTCAAAGATGAAATTGCCCGGCTTAAAAATCAACCTCCCCGAAACAGACCGAAAGAAATCGGGGACGGAAATCGGGGACGTTGTTGACCTATTAGAATAAATGTATCAACCAGAGTAGAAACTTTAACATTGGAGGTGGTAAATGCCGCGACAGGCCAGGTTGGATTCGCCAGGCACGCTTCATCATGTGATGGTGCGAGGGATAGAAAAGGGCAGGATCGTCAATGACGACCACGATCGGGAAAATTTCGTGTCCCGACTGGGGCAGCTATCGGCAGAGACCCGAACCGCCATTTATGCGTGGGCGTTGATGAACAACCATGCGCATATCCTGTTGCGCAGTTCACCATTGGGTCTGTCGGCATTGATGAGGCGGTTTTTAACCGGATACGCCATTTCGTATAATCGGCGCCACCGTCGCTGGGGGCATTTGTTTCAGAACCGTTACAAATCGATCGTGTGCGACGAAGATGTCTACTTTAAAGCGCTTGTGCGCTACATCCATCTGAATCCGATCCGAGCCGGATCCGTCGCATCAATTGCCAAGCTGGAGCGTTACCGCTGGTGCGGCCATAGCGTTGTGATGGGCACCATTGAAAGCGACTGGCAGGATAGGGGATATGTGCTCAAGTGGTTCGGGCGGGACCCCAAAGAAGCGACACCTGTCTATCGTCTTTTTGTTCAGCAAGGGATTAAAGACGGGCGTCGTCCAGAGTTGGTCGGCGGGGGGTTGATCCGCTCATTGGGCGGCTGGTCGGCGGTCAAAGCGATGCGGTGTAGCGCAGAACGTGAGCTGAGCGATGAACGGATCCTGGGCGACGGGCAATTTGCGGAAAGGGTGATTAAGGAAGCGGAGCCCCATATCCGATACCAACTGCCGGCGATGCAATGTATGCAAGTCTTGGATGAATATGTTGATCGGTTGTGTCACTATGCCGGGATTTCGGTTGAGGAATTGGCGTCAGGGACACGGCGCAGGGAGGTCTCGGCCCTTCGCGCTGATATCACGATCGGTTTGGTTAAGGCCCATGGAGCGTCTTTGGCCGAGGTGGCCAGGCGGGTAGGGGTATCGACTTCGGCGATTTCAAAACTGCTGAAGCGGCGAAACAGCAAGTCATATTAGTCAACAACGTCCCCTGGCTTTTTTTGACTTTAACCGTCAGCAAATATTTGTTACAAACACCTATGTGTGGCCTCGACCCCCAGCTCTTGTTGGCCCAGGCGTTTTGATTTAACTTGAACCCACGAACCCAAATTTATCTTGAGACAGGACTCCACCATGACAGATTCAGCCCAATTTCCCGCAGTTTCCATGGCCAACACCAAAAAAGAGCTGCTGGAAGCCTATCAAGCGGCCAAGAAGCAAGTTGAAAATCTGAACAAGGACTTGTTGGATGCCGATAAGGCCCGCAAACGCGTGGAAAAGCAGGTAGCCACGGCCACGGCCGATGCCCAGGTCGCCCAGGATCCGGTCAAGCGCCTCCACGATCTGCGCGGGCTGATCAGTCGTGAACTCAGCGACATGGCCCAACGGTTCGAAAATGAAATCGAGACCTATCGCAAGATCCAATCCGCCATCGAAACCAAGCAAGCCGAACTGGACACGATTTATGAGGTGGAAACGGCTGCTTCCGATCTGGCCGCCTTGTTGGACGCCCAGCGGCTGAAAAAGGAGCGCTTCGAGCAGGAGATGGTTTCCCAGAAGGCTGCTTTCGAGAACGAAATACAGGAGCGGCGGGCCCAGTGGCAGCGGGAGAAGATAGACCACGAGCGACAGAGCAAAGAGCAGGCGGATGCGCTGAGCAAACAGCGCCAACGTGAAAAAGAGGAATATGAGTATACCCTCGCACGGGAGAAAGAACAGCGTAAAAACGCTTTGCAGGACGCTTTGCAGGCTCTGGAAAAAGAGATTGCCGAAAAACGCGGCAGCTTTGAGGATGAAGTCCGGCAGCGGACGGCAACCCTCGACGCCCGCGAAGAGGTTGTCTCCAACCGTGAAAAAATGATGGCGGCATTGGAAAAAGAGGTGGAGAGTTTCCCCAAACGCAGTGAGGCAGCCGTTCAGACGGCTGTGGCCGAGACCAAAAAACAGCTTGCCCGGGATTACGAAAGTGACAAGGCGTTGACCCAGGCCCGCTTTGAAGGTGAAAAGAACGTTTTCTTAAGTAAAATTGATTCGTTGGAGAAAGTGGTGGCCTCCCAGGCGGCTCAAATAAAAGACCTGTCCCAAAAATCCGAGCAGGCCTACGAAAAAGTTCAGGACATTGCCAACCGTGCTGTCAGCGCTGCCCGGCGGGAAGCCTATTCACCGCCCTCTCCCCATGCCGGGGCCACTCTTCGGGAAGACAAACCGGCCTGAACCCGCCCGGCCCGAGCATCCGTGCCCTGGATCGGTCGATGGCGGGCAATCGCGCCCGATTGCACCGTCAGGTTAGGATTTGGGGCCGATTTTGCGTAATTTCCGCCCTGGCCCTTAACCGCCGCCCATCATCTTTCGCAGCACAAAGGGCAAAATCCCCCCGTTGCGGAAATAGGCCACCTCGATGTCGCTGTCCAGGCGGGCCTGGACCGTAAAGGTGACGGTCCTGCCGTCGGGTTTGACGGCGCTGACCGCCAGCACTTTGCGGGGGCTGATGTCGGTGATACCGCCGATGGAGAAGGTTTCGCTGCCGTTCAGTCCCAGCGTTCGGGCATTTTCCCCCTGCTGGAAGAGCAGCGGCAGAACCCCCATGCCCACCAGGTTGCTGCGGTGGATGCGTTCGAAGGATTGGGCGATGACGGCGCGCACGCCCAGCAGGCTGGACCCTTTGGCGGCCCAGTCGCGCGATGAACCGGCGCCGTACTCCTTGCCCGCAAGCACCACCAGCGGCACGCCCTCTTTTTGATAGGCCATGGCCGCATCGTAGATGAAGCGTTCCTGGTTTTCGGGAAATTTGCGGGTGACACTGCCCTCTTTGCCGTCCGCCAGCTGGTTTTTGATGCGGATGTTACCAAATGTCCCCCGCATCATCACTTCGTGGTTGCCCCGGCGGGCCCCGTAAGAGTTGAACGCTTCGGGGTCGACCCCCTGGGAGATCAGGTAGGCTCCGGCTGGATAGTTTTTGGGTATGGCGCCGGCAGGGGAAATGTGATCGGTGGTCACCGTGTCACCCAGCATCAGCAATGCCCGGGCATTTTGGATCGCCTCCACCGCGGAGGCCTGCATGCTGAAGCCCTCGAAATAGGGCGGTCGTTTAATGTAGGTGGACCGTTGGTCCCAGGCATAGGTGACGCTTTGCACATCGGGCAGGTCCCGCCAGAATTCGTCGCCGTCAAAAATCCGGCCGTATTCGAGATCGAAAAACTCCTTTTTGAGGTGCCGGGCGGCCAGGTGTTCGATTTCATCGTTGGTGGGCCAGATGTCGTCGAGGTAGACCGGCTCTGCGTTGGGGTCCAGGCCCAGCGGCTCAAAGGTGAGGTCCAGGTCCACGTGGCCGGCCAGGGCGAAGGCCACCACCAGCATGGGGGAGGCCAGAAAGTTGCTCTTGACCCGCTGGTGGATGCGGGCCTCGAAGTTGCGGTTGCCCGAGAGCACCGCGGCGACGTTAAGGTCGTTGTCAACGATGACTTTCTCGATGGCCGGGTCCAAGGGCCCGCTGTTGCCGATGCAGGTGGTGCAACCGAAACCGGCCAGGTGAAATCCGAGGGCCTGCAGGTACACCATCAGTCCGGCATCCTCCAGGTACTGGATCACCACCTTGGAGCCCGGGGCCAGAGAGGTTTTGACAAACGGCGGCACCCGGAGGCCGCGCTCGAGCGCCTTTTTGGCCATCAAGCCGGCGCCGATCAGAACGAAGGGGTTGGAGGTGTTGGTGCAAGAAGTGATGGCGGCAATGACCACGCTGCCGTTCATGAGCCGCACGGGCGTGCCGTTAAGATCCACAATGCAGGCCGTGTCGGTTACCGGCCGGCATCGGCCGGAGCGGGAGGTCTGAGTGCCGGACTCCTCATGAAACTGCGAGATTTGATCGATCTCTTCGTCCCGGTTGTAGGCGCAACCCAGGATATCCGCGAAGCGGGCCTTGAGATCACCCAACCCGATGCGGTCCTGGGGGCGAGCGGGACCGGATACGCAAGGCACCACCGTTGACAAGTCGAGTTCGAGCGTGTCGGTGTATTCCGGCTTTTCGTCCCCATTGTTAAAGAGCGCGTTTTCACGGGTGTAGGCTTCGACCAGGTCGGCCTGAGCTTCCCGGTTGGTCAGGCGGAGGTAGGTGATGGTCTGTTCGTCCACGGGAAAGAAGCCCAGGGTCGCACCGAACTCGGGTGTCATGTTGGACAAGGTCGCCCGGTCCGGGATCGTCAGCGCCTTCACTCCGGGGCCGAAAAATTCCACGAATTTCTCCACCACCCCGTAGGTTCGCAGCATCTCGGTCACGGTCAGCACCAGATCGGTGGCCGTCACTCCCGGATTGAGCCGGCCGGTCAGGTGGACGCCGATGACCGGCGGAATCGACATGTAGTAGGGTTGGCCCAGCATAACCGCTTCGGCCTCGATTCCGCCCACACCCCAGCCCATGACACCGATGGCATCGATCATGGTGGTGTGGGAGTCGAGCCCCACGAGGGTGTCGGGGAAAGCAACCGTCCGGCTGCCCGTTGGTTCCGCAATCACGACGCGTCCCAGGTACTCCAGGTTCACCTGGTGGCAGATTCCGGACCGGGGGGGCACCACCTTGAAGTCGGCAAAACTTTTTTGAGCCCACTTGAGCAGTGCGTAGCGTTCGCCGTTGCGTTCGTATTCTTTGGCCACGTTGCGAACGACGGCATCGTTGGTGCCGAAATAGTCCACCTGAACCGAGTGGTCCACGATGAGCTCGGTGGGGACCAGGGGGTTGACGACGGCGGGATCCCCGCCCAGCGCTTCGACGGCGTCACGCATGGCCGCAAGGTCCACCACCGCCGGAACACCGGTGAAATCCTGCATCAGCACCCGTGCCGGGTGGTAGGGAATCTCGACCGGAGATGCATAGGTGCGTTGCCAGTTGGCAACGTTGAGCACGTCGGTCTCCGTGACGATACGGCCGTCGAGTTTGCGCAGCAGATTTTCGACCAGAATCCGGATGGAAAACGGCAGCCGCCCGATGTCCGCCAAGCCGTCGCTTTGCAGTTTCCGAATGTCAAACAGGGAGTAAGTGACGTCCTTGACCTGGAATTCGCGAATGAAGGCTTCTCTCTGCATCATGCTCTCCGTTGGTTGAAGGTGGCACGGGGTGCCGTTTCACGGCTGCCGGTCGCCTGAAAGAGTGGGCGATTCCGAGACGAACCTGTCAGGGGCGAAGATATCGGGCATGGCCCATTTTGTCAAGAAAACAAGGCGTTTCTGACTGTTTGCGCGCCGGCTGGAACAAGCCCGCGCCTGACCGCCCCCCGGCACCGTCCGTCACCTTCCAAGCCCCCCCGGCAGGGCCGCGCCGTCGGAACAAAATGGGGGCGGCCGCGGACACTGCGGGCGCTATCCGGTCAGCCGACCGGCAACCTGGGATGGAAAGGGCGACTAAACCGACGCCGGCAGCGCCACGATTTCCTGCTCCAGGCCGGCATTGGTTGCTTCCATCAGTCGGATAATGGCCCGGCACTCGCGGTTGCCCAAGTCAAAAGCGGCCCTGCGATTTTGGCGGTGAATCAGTTTCCGATCGCCGAATTGTTTAAATAGCGCCTCAATATTTTCAGGGACATAGAGTCGGGATGATGGCATGGCTCGCTGCAGGCGCTGAAAGATGTAAAGCCCCTCCCAGTCATAATCGCCAAAATGAAGGACCGATTCCGGTGGCACAGAAAAGGTTTTCAGGGCCTCGATCACAATGTCCGAAACGTTGCCGCCCAAATAAACCACCATGGTCGCAACGGGTGCATCGGCGTAATCGGCCCGGAAAAAAGGCTCCCAGTTCTCAATGGTCAACAGGCGCCATCGGGCCGGCAACGTCAGTTCAACCACCCGGTCGCTCATCACCGCCGCCATGCCATGGGCCCAGGTCACCTGCGTCAAGCGATCTGTCGGGTTTCCGAACCACTTGAACTGCAGTGGAAGCACGGCGTGGGAGCATCTGCCGGTCTTGCTGCCGCCGCTGCGCACGATGTTGCCCTCGCGGGTGCTGAGCTGGTCAGGGTCGATCCCATGCTGCGGATATCGGGCCTGCAGCCATATTACCAGCTGCAACGGGTCAATGACCGCCACGGTCCGCCGGATTCCAGCAGATCTGACGCAAACGATGCCCAGATGGGCCAGCTCGTTCAACTGACTCGGATTGGCCGAAGAGTGGCCTACCGATCCCTTTTCAACCAGGGTGGTCAACCAGGCTGGAGGCTTCATCTTGCACCGGATGGGGTTGTTTTTCCGTGATTCTGACGATGGCAGCGAGATGGCTGCGGTTGCCGTTGCGCCTGAACAGGTAGTTGTGTGAAATATCCTTGCGGATTTCCGGGCTGGCGAAAATCGGCAGGAAGTTGTTGCGGGAGCAGTAACCGATCAACTGTTTCAAATTGTCCGAGTCGATGCTGCCCACCTCATCCAGGAAAAAGGGGATGCGCGTACCGACGACGTTTTTGCGCTCCTGAAGCAACCCGATCAGCCCTAAATAGATGACGATTTTGACTCCGGTTTCGGTGCCATTGGATTCGAAACGGTGGATCTCGTATCGTTCAACCGGCTTGGGTTGATAATTGAACTGTACCGAAAACTTAAGCCGGAACATGTCCTTGAGGTTGATCTCGTTTCCGTATTTCTTGATTTGGTTGAAGTAGTCCTCGACCCGCGTATGGGCCTCCTGAAGGGAGGTAGACTTGGCCTGGGCGGTAAACAGATCCATCTGACCGGGAATGCTTTGATCGATGGCGTCGAGCAGATCGGTTTTCTCGAGGGCGATGCCGATCTGCTCGATATTGGAAATGCGGACATTGCGGATTGTTTTGTTCA
>JAWOIA010000191.1:0-65355 GCA_046484885.1 Desulfosarcina sp.
CCCGACACCCTACGACCGCCCTTCGCCCTGAACGATCCCGGAATCATCGCCCACGGCGCTATAGGATATGGGTACTACTGCGTGCACTGCCACGGCCCCAACTACGACGGCTATGGCACCGTGGGCCAGAGCTTCGCTCCCCCGCCCAGGGACCTTCGCAGTGTCCAGGTTCAATCCATGACCCCCGGCGCACTTTTCAAGGAGATCAGCTACGGCATTCCCGACGGCCGACAGCCGGCCCTGGCCAGCACCATGTCGGCCGACGAACGGTGGCACGTCATCGCCTACATCAAGAGCCTTGGAAGGTGCGACTGATCGGATGGCAGCCGTTGGACCCGTCCGGTGCCGCCGCACCGTTCTAGCCCGCCCCAATGAATGATCCCGTTTGCCATCTTTGCGGCCTGTCCCTGCGTCGCGGCGCCGTTGCTGCAACCATCAACGGCCGATCCTTTAAGTTCTGCTGCCAAGGCTGCCGGATGGTGACCCGCATGCTGCTGGAATCGGCCGGGATGCATGACCCGGCTCGTTTCAGGCAAACCCAGCTCTACCGCCAGTGTGTGGCTGCCGGGGTGATCCCGGCCGATGCGGCCGCTCTTGGGCGCATTCACGAGCTGGAGCGGCAGGAGACCCGCCCGGCTGAACCGATGGTTGGGGACGCGAAGGCGGGAACGGACCTGCCGATCACCTTGACCCTGCAGGTGCGGGTTGCGGGCATGTGGTGCCCCGCCTGCGCCTGGGTGGTGGAAAAAACGGTCGGTCGGATGGACGGGGTTCAGGAAGCTGCTTGTCATTTTTCCACCGACCGCCTGCGCTGTCGCTACCGCCCCGACCGGGTGACCCCGGACCAGATCCGCACGGCGGTCGCCCGTCTGGGGTATGACCTCCGCGAAACGGATGCCGGTACGGCCGATCGGCAAATTCAGCGCAGGCAGCTGACCCGCCTGGCGATCACAGGCATGTTGTCCGCCAACGTGATGATGCTCTCTTGGGCCCTTTACGCCGGTTTTTTCACCGATCTGTCCCGCGACGCCGTAGCTGCGATTTCCCTGCCCATTGTAGCCATGTCCAGCGTGGTTTTTTTCTATGGCGGTGCGCCCATCCTGCGCAAAGCCTGGTTCGGCTTGATCCACGGTGCGCCGGGCATGGAGGCCCTGGTGGGCATGGGCGCCGGCTGCGCATTTATGTTGAGCCTTTACAACTGGCTCAGTGGCAGCATCCATTTGTACTTTGACACCGCCAGCATGCTCATCACTCTGGTGCTGTTGGGCAAGTTCATGGAACAGTTGGCCAAAAGCCGCGTGCGCCGGGATCTGGACGGTTTTTTCGCCCTGCAGCCGGTCAAGGTGCGCCTGATCACCGACCGGGCGCCCGAGGGCCGCTATGTGGCCATTGATCACCTTTCGACCGACGACCGGTTTGCGGTCGAGGCGGGTGAGACCGTTCCGGCGGACGGCCGGGTGACCTCCGGCTGGGCGACGGTCGACGAGTCCTTTCTGACCGGTGAGCCCAGGCCGGTTGTGGCCAGCTGCGGCGTTCCCGTCAAATGTGGGTCTCGACTGATCGACGGCCGGGTGATCGCGACGACCGAACAGGTGGGCCCAGCGACCATGTTGGGTCAGATGATCGCCATCATGGCCCGCAGTCTGGAGCAGAAAGGCGTGTATGCGGGGCGGACCGATCGGATGCTGGCCTGGTTCGTTCCCATCATGCTTGGGCTTGCGGCGGGGACGGGGCTGTTTGCCGCTTGGGCCGGCCTTTCGACGGACCAGGCCGTGGTGCGGGCGGTCACGGTGATGGTCGTTTCATGCCCTTGCGCGCTGGGCGTTGCCATTCCCATGGCACGCCTGGCCGGAACCTCCCTGGCCGGCCGCCAGGGCGTTCTGGTTCGGGAAATCGAGTCTTTTGAGCGGGCCGGCGATGTGGACACCATCGTTTTCGATAAAACCGGCACCTTGACCCATGGCCGCTGGCAGCTCAGCCGGGTTGACTGTCAACCCGGGCACGATCCGGCAACCATTGTGGCTTGGGCCGCCGGTCTGGAACAGGCTTCGGATCACGAGGTTGCCCGGTCCATCCTGGCCTATGCCGATGGTCAGGGTGTCGAACCGGCTCTGATGGCGGCGTTGCGCGTATCAAGCGATGGCGTCATGGGTCGGTTGGGTGAGCGCATCGTGCGCATCGGCAAACGGGAGTTCGCCTGGCCCCACACCCGGGCAGCGATGCCCGCCCCAAAGGCATCTGCGGCCGGACCGGCTTCCCAGGTGTACCTCAGCATCGACGGCCAAGCGGCGGCGACGCTGCACTTTGGTGATCGGATCCGATCCACAGTACCCTCGATGGTAACCCGCTTAAAAAAAGACTTTCGTGAGATTCACCTTATTTCGGGGGACGACGCTACGGCTACCCGGGAGGTGGCACGGGCCGTCGGTCTGACCCAGGCCCGGGGTGGTCTGGTGCCGGCGGAAAAGGCGGCCTACATTGATGCTTTGAAAGATCAAGGGTGCCGGGTGGCCATGGTCGGGGACGGGGTCAACGATGCGGCGGCCATGTCCCGGGCGGATCTGGCGGTGGCGGTGCATGCCGGCGCGGGTCTGGCCAAAGAGGTCGCCCATATCACCCTCATGCGCGGGGACCCCGCCCAATTGCTGGACTTTTTTCCCCTCTCGCACCGGGTCAACCGTAAGGTGGTGCAGAACCTGTGGTGCGCCTGGATTTACAACCTGATCAGCCTCCCGGTTGCCATGGGCGGCCTGCTTACCCCGTTGGTGGCCGCCACGGCCATGCTGCTCTCCAGCCTGACCGTCATGGCCAACACCCTTTTGCTGATCCGGCGCAAAAATTAGGCGTCGCCCCGGCCGGGGACGCGCAACGCATGCAAGAAAAGTTTCATCGTCCGTTGACACGGCGCTTTTAGGTCTGATGTAGTACCTCTACTTGCAAACGCGTGCATCGCAACCGAAATTCCAAGTGAGGATCCCCATGATAAAATCATTTTACATAGTGGCAATCACAGCGGCGGTGGCAATGGTGTTGGCGGCAGGTGTTGTTGTGGCGGGAGACGTGGACATTGGTATGGGACGTATGGACCGGTCCGAGTTTGAGGCCCTGAAAGGGGTGATGGGTGGTGAATTTCACGCCTTTTCGTCTGGTTCCCCAGTCCCGACGTCTGCCAACCGGGTCGCTGAGTTCAACCAGTCCGATGTGGATGCCATCGGGCAGGTGATGGCCGCCGGCCCCTCGGCCAGGAATGCGGCTGTGGCTGAATTCAAAAGCCCAACCGTGGATATCGGTACCGGGTCCATGTCGACCGGTGAATTTTGCGGGCTGAGCAAACTGGTGGCCAGCAACCGCGTCAACCCGAGTGAGGGATACGCATCGATTTGTCAGTGATAGAAATCAGTTCGCCGACTGTCGCCCCACGATTTCCTTTGCACGATGTCTGAAGGCCTGAAGCACCCGGATGGTGTGCTTCGGGCCTTTGGCGTCAGGGCCTTAAGCCCAAAATGGCCGGCCCTTCCCGCCGCTTCGATTGAAATTAAAATGAAAAATTTTCAGTGGCACTGACGATGTTTCCGGATGGGCACTGATAGGGATAGAAAAGACCACGGCGTGCGTCACTGCAGCCGGTCTACTGGCTGGTTTTGCAGTCCGGGCAGATGCCGAAGAAATCCAGGCGGTGGCGGGTGATGGTAAAGCCGGTTTCACGCATGATCTCCTGGGTCATGTCCGCCAGCGTCGACATGTCCGGGTCAAGGATGGTTTTGCAGACGGTGCAAACCACGTGGGGATGATCATAGGGTTTGTTGCCGTCGTAGCGGTTGCTGTCATTGCTGAAACCGAGTTCGATCACCTGGTCGAGGTCTTTGAGCAGGGCTACGTTTTTATAGACGGTGGCCAAGCTGGTGGTGGGAAAGGTGGATTTGACCTGATTGTGGATGGCCTCTACGCTGGGGTGAATCTTGCTCTCGGCAAGGACTCTGAGGATGGCCAGACGCTGGGGGGTGATTCGATGCTGGTGTTCTCGAAGGACCGCCACCATCTTACGCAATCGCATTTCAGGGTCTGGCATGGGGTACCCGTTTTGATTGATGTTATGGAAAATTATTATTAGTTAATACCAAGGACGCTCTTGCCTGTCAATAGCAGGGAAGCGTATAGCGATTAGGTCAATCCTCCTGCCGTTTTACCCAGGGCCTCCTCCATGAGGCGGCCCAGCCGGGCCAAGTGCGTCTTCTCCTCATTGGCGATCTGAATAAGCGCCTTTCTGCCGGTTTCGTTTTGGGCCTTAGCCGATGCCCGCAAGTAGAGATCCAGGGCTTGGGCTTCAATGGACATGGCCAGGTCGATGATGTCGCTCAGGGTATCGTAAGCGGGCATGAGTAAATTGGCATAGGCCTCGGTGGTCAGGCCCCCTTCCAATATATCATGGACCTGGCACTTCTCGAAGGACTCCGGGGTGACCCGTCTTCCGGTCAGGGCGGCATACTGTTCCAGAATGCGCTGTTGGTGTTTCACCTCAATTTGGGACAGCTGATGAAACAGTTGTCTCGCCGGGGCGTGATGCACTGTGGCGGCCCTGGATTCGTAGAATTCTCTCAAGCCCCCTTCCAGGGAGTAGGCCACGGCCAAGGCACTGTCCAGCGAGGTGACGCCTTCAAAAAGGGCAAGCCCCGTCTCTTCGCTCAGAAACGCTGTTTGGCTGGTCCAGGCGTTGAAACCACCGGCAAGGTTGATGATGTCGACGAACCCGAGTCCGGCAAGCAGTTGGCCCGCCATCCGGCTGCGGGCGCCGGAGGCGCAGTAGACCAGGATCGGCTGGTTGGGGTCGATGTGCTGCAGGTGGTCGGTCAGTTCGGGCAGCGGGGCCAGGACGGCGCCGGGTATGTGGCCGGCCTCGTATTCGGCCGGCTGGCGCACATCCAGGATGGTCACTGTTTCCACTGTCTTATCTGCGAGGAAGGCTCCGGCCTGGTGGGCGTCGATGGATTTCAAGGCGGTCATAAAGGGTCGCCATTGCATGGGCGCCTCCATGGTGGTTGGAAAATCAAACGCAGCGCTGCTTTCAGGTACCCATACACCAAATCAACTGGTTCAACCATTAATTATTGATGGAGTCGTAGAAAGTCGATTTTCAGACGGATTCGTAAAAAGCCCGAGATCAAGGCTTGCGAATCCCGAGGAATGAGGCGTACTTGTGGGTACTCCGCAGTGACGAGGGATGAAGCGTAACGCAGATATCGGACTTTTTACGAATCCGTCAATTATTTGATGGCATACGGCTTGCTTATAGAGTAGACAACGGGTTGGGACCGAGCCGGCGCGGTTGGGTCGCCAACCAGGAACCTTCACGGGAGGATGTCATGAACCTGAACGAGTACAAAGATATCATCAAACAGGCCATTGCCAATGAGGTTGAGGCCAAAAAATTCTATGAGGATGCGTCTGACAGACTCACGGATCCATACCTCAAGAAGCTTTTCGCATCGTTGGCCGAAGAGGAGAAGCGACACCGGGATATCCTGACGAAGATCTACACCGCCGACACCATTGATCGCTACTTTACCGAATCGCGGGATTACAAAGTGGCGGAGACGCTCGATGCGCCGGTGCTTTCAATGGAAATGAAGCCGGCCGACGCCTTTGCTCTGGCCATGAAAAAGGAGGAAGCGGCCATGAAACAATATACCGCGATGGCCCGGATGTGCGATGACGACGGCAAGCGCCAGGTTTTTCTGGATCTGGCGGCGATGGAGCGGGACCACAAGCTCAAAATGGAATCCGCTTTCATTGATATCGGCTATCCCGAGGTTTGGTAGAACCTACCCGTTTAGACTCAACACCCATAAAGGAACAGCATCATGTCCCAATCCAAATGCCCCGTCTGCGGCTGTAAACAATTCCATGTCAAAGATCCGGAAGACTCCTATGATATCTATGAATTCGAGTGCCAGGACGGTGTCATCCGTTTCGAAGGCACGCTCGAGGCGGACGAATGCCCGAAAATAAACGAGGAGACGGAAACATACTGCAATGCCTGCGCCTGGCACGACCGGTTTGAAAAAATTAAATAAATTTCGATTGTAATACCTTGCCTTGGTGGATGGCCGCCCTGGCGGCGATCGATTCCCCAATCATCCAAACATCCAATCGCCGCTGGCGCCGGAGGGAAAAAAACATGGACAACCATGATGTAACCCTATTCAAGCCGTATCCGTTCTGGGTGGGCCAGAAAATCAGGGTCGTGGCGGGACCCCGCAAGGGGGACTGGGAAGTGGCGGCCCTTTCGGAGCGTAAAGTCACCTTGCACTGCCCCTTGAGCCACCGGGAGTTCGAATGGAACCGATTCTGCTATGTGGTCGAAGAACAGCGCGCGGTCCCGTGGCCCGGCGCGGAGTGACGGCTGCGGCAGAGCCCGGACCAGGCCTGAAAAACTGCCTGACCGCCTATTCCGGTCACAATAGTATGCCTGGTGGTGCCATTCAGTCCTGTTCTTAACTTGGGACACTCTGTCTCAAATTACAGCGGCACCATTGCGCCTGCGCATCGGTTGTCCTTCGGCGCGGCCCCTTATGAGCGGGCTTTTTCCCATGACGGTTGTGGCATGAGTCGTGTTGTGATATAGCGGTCGTCTACTTCCCGCGGAGAAAAATGGAACAACCTATCCAATTCGAGAATCACTTGGGTGAGACCCTTGCCGCAACCCTGCATCGGCCGGAGCGCCCAACGGCAAGCGGGGTGATAGCGGGCCACTGTTTTACCTGTTCCCGGCACACCGGCGTTCTGCGGCGAATCTGCGGCGCATTGTGTGATGGCGGGTTTATGGCGCTGCGGTTTGATTTCTCCGGAAACGGCCAGAGTCAGGGGCGGTTTGAGGCCTCCACCTGGTCCAAGCAGATCTTAGAGATGGAAGCGGCCGTTGCCCTGATGCAGGCAAACGGTGCATCCTGGATTGGTCTGGCCGGGCACTCATTGGGTGCGGCCATTGCACTGCTGGCTGCCCGAAAGATCGGATTCATATCGGCCGTCTGCCGGGTGGCGGGGCGGACCAGCCGGATCCGTCCGCTGCATTTTCTCGCCCCCCACCAGCAGCGGGACCTGGTTCAAAACGGTGATGTGACCTTCACCAGTCGGGGGCGGCAACTGACGATTAAACGGGATTTTTTCGAAGATGCAGACCAGCACGATCTGGTGGCGGCCACCCGGTCGCTAACGGTTCCTATGCTGGTGATTCACGGCGACCGGGATGAGGTCATTCCGGTTTCGGAAGCCCACCTGGCCCACAGGACCAACCCCGAGATGGTTGAACTGGCCATTGTTGCCGGAGGCGACCACATGTTATCCCGGCCGGAGCACCAGACGACGGTAGCTCGGACGGTGACCAGCTGGTTTCGCCGTCAAGCCGGTCTGGCAGAACCTAAAAACCGTGACGATGCCTCGCCCCCTTCGTAACAAGTTTTCAGCCGCCCAGAGGAGCGTGTCAAGATGAATCTGTCCCAAACCCTGAGCGCCGATTTCATCGACGCCCAACACCGCCGATGGAAATCCGACCCGACCTCCCTATCCAGCGACTGGCAGTTTTTTTTCAAAGGGTTCGAATTGGCCGGTTCCGCCGGACCGGCGGATGCTGACCCGGAACAGGCGCTTCGCCAGGCCAGAGTGGGGGCGCTGATCCGCCGCTACCGCGATATCGGCCACCTGCTGGCCTGTATGGATCCCCTGGCCGCCTGCCCGGTATCTCACCCCCTTTTGGATCTGGATGCTTTCGGTTTGGAAGCCTCGGACCTGGACCGCACATTTGCTGCGCCGGACCTGATCGAACAGACCTCGGCGCCGTTGAAAGTAATTCTGGAGCGCCTGAAACAGACCTATTGCCGCAGTGTCGGCGTGGAGTACATGCATTTGCAGGATCCTGACGAGCGCCGCTGGCTGCAGACGCGCATGGAGTCTGTGAAGAACCAGGCCGATCTGACCACGGCCGAACGGATCGAACTGCTCAACCAGCTCATGGGGGCATCCCTTTTTGAAGCCTTTCTGAACAAAAAGTACGTCGGTGTGACCCGTTTTTCATTGGAGGGCGGCGAAACCCTCATTCCCCTGCTGGGTGTTTTGCGCCGTCGGTCGGTGGCGGCCGGATGCCGGGAGATCATTCTGGGCATGGCCCACCGTGGGCGCCTCAACGTGCTTCGAAACATCTTCGAAAAACCGGCCGAGGAGATCTTTGCAGAGTTCGAAAGCTGTTACGACCCCCAGGATCTGGTCGGGTCCGGAGATGTCAAATATCACATCGGTTACCTCACCGAGCAGCAGATGGATGAAGGTGCTACCCTCCTCATGTGTCTGGTAAGCAACCCCAGCCACTTGGAGGCGGTCAACCCCGTGGTGACGGGCATAGCCCGGGGCCGACAGGACATTCTGGGCAAGGACGGCCCCAAGGCGGTCCTTGCGGTGCTGCTGCATGGTGATGCGGCCTTTGCCGGGCAGGGGGTCGTCGCTGAAACATTAAACATGTCACAGCTCAAAGGCTACCGTATCGGTGGAACGGTTCATGTGATCATCAACAATCAGATCGGTTACACCACCCTTCCCGAGGATGCCCGCTCTACCCGCTACTCCACCGATGTGGCCAAAATGCTGATGGTTCCCATCTTTCATGTCCACGGGGAAGACCCGGAAGCGGTGGTTCACGTGGCCCGGTTGGCCGCGGATTACCGCTATCGGTTCGGCAAAGACGTGGTCATTGATCTGGTCTGCTACCGTCGTTACGGCCACAACGAGGGTGATGAACCCTATTTCACCCAGCCGACCCTATACCAGCGGATTCATGGGCGGCCGCCGATCGATCGGGTATACGGCGACCGGCTGGTCTCCGAGGGGATCGTCACCCCCGAGGAGGTACAGCAGATGGGCCAGGTGGTCAACGAGCCGCTGGAGCAGGCTTTCGAAGCGATTCACGGCACGGCCTGCCTGTTCCCCGATCGCCGATTTTTCCCCGAGTGGGAAACGATCAACGGGTCGTTTGCACCCGACCCGGTCAAGACCGCGGTGAATCAGAAGACCTTGCTCAAACTGGCTCGACGGTTGGTTGCCGTACCGGATGGGTTCACCGTTCACCCCCGCCTCAAGGGGGTGTTGGACAAACGGCTGGAGGCGGTCCATAGCGGCAAGGGAATCGATTGGGCGGGTGCCGAAGCCCTGGCCTTTGCATCCCTCCTCAGCGAGGGCTTCCCGGTGCGCCTTAGCGGCCAGGATGTGGGCCGCGGTACCTTCAGTCAGCGCCACAGTGTGCTCTGGGACTACCAAACCGGCCACTCCCATACACCCCTGAACCATCTGGCCGTCGATCAGGCACCCTTCGAGGTTTACAACAGCCTGCTGGCCGAGGTGGGCGTTCTGGGATTCGAGTATGGCTACGCGGTGACCCGGCCCCAGGTGTTGACCCTGTGGGAGGCTCAATTTGGCGATTTTGCCAATAACGCCCAATGCGTGATCGACCTCTTCATCGCCAGCGGCCAGGAGAAGTGGCAACAGTTGTGTGGGTTGACCCTGTTGTTGCCGCACGGCTGGGAGGGGCTGGGGCCGGAGCACTCCAGCGCCCGGCTGGAGCGCTTTCTGCAGTTGTGTGCCAAGGAGAACCTGCAGGTGGCCAACCTCACCACGCCGGGCCAGTACTTCCACCTGCTGCGGCGGCAGGTCAAGGCCCCGTTCCGCAAACCACTGATTCTGATGACGCCCAAAAGTCTGCTGCGTCACCCCCTGGCGGTTTCCGATCTGAAAGAGCTCAGCCAGGGCCGGTTCTCAGCGGTATTTGACGATGCCAAAGCGCCGGCGTCGGTCAAAACGGTCATTTTCTGCAGCGGCAAGATTTACTACCCGTTGCTTGGCCGGCGGCAGGAGAACAAAGCTGCTGATGTGGCCATCATCCGTGTGGAGCAGCTTTACCCGTTTCCCGAAAAGGAGCTCAGGGCTGTTATCGGCCGCTACAAAAAAGCCGCCGCCTGGACCTGGGTGCAGGAGGAACCGGAGAACATGGGGGCATGGGCGTACATTCGGCCCAGGCTGGAAGCGCTGTTGGGCACACCCGTGGAGTATGTGGGGCGCAGTGCCGCCGCCAGCCCGGCCACAGGCTTCCCCAGGATATACAAAATGGAGCAGGATGGTGTGGTGGACCGGGCCGTCGGCCCCCAGGATCAGACGAGGGGGTTGAGCGGATGACCGCGCAGGCGTGACCGCCGCTTACCGGCCGCGGCCGTTTTCCTTTGCCCATCGGCTGAGGCGTGATGACCCAATGCGGTTTAGGCCCACCCAGTGCCGCCTCCTTCAGAATTCAATCGTGTCATCCCTGACAAAGGAGCCTTCATGTCCATCGAGATCAAGATTCCCAGTGTTGGCGAGTCGGTACAGGAAGCGGTCCTGGCCGAGTGGTTCAAACAGGACGGCGACACCGTCCGCAAAGACGAGCCCCTGTTTGTCATCGAAACGGACAAGGTGACCCTGGAAGTGGTTGCCGAGGTGGACGGGATTCTCAAAATTACCGTAAGGGCCGGTGAAACGGTGGCTATCGGCACCGTTGTCGGTACCATCGAGCCTTCCGATGCATCGGAGAGATCCGCACCCGGTGCAGTTGCGGAAGCGCAGAAAGCGGTCCCGCCACAGGCCGGGGCCCGTTCATCCGCAGCGCATGAAAAACCGCAAGCGCAGGGGGAGCCGCAGAAGGGGCTCGGCAGTGAGCCGGCGAGTGGGTCTTCTGAAAAAGCGGGCCCCGCTGACTCTGAAGGGGTGGTTCTGGCCCCATCGGTGCGCCGGCTGGTGGCAGAAAAGAACCTTGATGTGTCAAGAATCAAAGGCAGCGGTCCCGGCGGCCGAATCAACAAGGGCGATGTGCTGCTCTACCTGGAAAATGCGCCGGCCGGACTTCCCGATACCACCGAGGGGGCCAAGGCTCAAACCGACCGGAGCCTGTCGGCGGCGGCCGAGGAGCGAAAGCCCATGTCACCCATCCGCAGGCGCATCGCCGAGCGTCTGCTGGCGTCCAAGCAGAACACGGCCATGCTTACCACCTTCAACGAGATCGACATGTCGCGGGCCATGGAGATCCGCGCCCGCTACAAGGAGGCTTTTCAGAAGCGCCACGGCGTTCCGTTGGGATTCATGTCTTTTTTCGTCAAGGCATGTGTGCAGGCCCTGATTGAGATTCCCGAAATCAACGCCTTCATCGACGGCAGTGACATTATTTACCACCATTATCAGCATGTCGGCGTCGCCGTCGGTACCGAGCGCGGTCTGGTTGTGCCGGTGATCCGTCACGCCGAGAACCTGAGTTATGCCGGGATCGAAAAGGCCATCGTGGACTATGTGGCCAAGATCAAGGACAATCGGCTCGAACTGGCCGACCTGGAGGGTGGTACATTTACGGTGAGCAACGGCGGGGTTTATGGCAGCCTCCTCTCCACCCCCATTCTCAACATGCCCCAGAGCGGCATATTGGGTATGCACAAGATCGAAAAACGGCCGGTGGTGGTCGACGAACAAATCGTGATTCGGCCCATGATGTACGTGGCGCTGAGCTATGACCACCGCATCGTTGATGGCAAGGGTGCGGTGACCTTCCTCAAGCGGATCAAGGAGTCGGTGGAAAACCCGGAGCGCATGGCATTGGAGGTTTAGAATATGGCACAGCAAGCACAATTTGACCTGGTGATCATCGGCTCCGGTCCCGGCGGTTATGTGGCGGCCCTTCGCGCGGCCCAGCTCGGGCTGAAGTGTGCGGTGGTCGAAAAATCGGCGCGGCTAGGGGGGGTCTGCCTCAATGTGGGCTGCATACCCAGCAAGGCCCTGCTGGATGCATCCGAGTACTTTCACCTGGCCAAGGAGCACCTGGCCGATTATGGGGTCAAAACGGGAAAGGTCTCCTTGGATCTGTCCGTCATGATGGCCCGCAAGGACCAGGTGGTGGCGGAGCTGACCGAGAACGTGCGCAAACTGCTCGAAGGCAACAACATTGAGATCATCCACGCGACCGCTTCCTTAACGGAGCCGGGAGTGGTCCAGGTTGAAACGGAAAAAAAGAAAAAGACCACGTTGGCGGCCAAAAACATCCTGCTGGCCACCGGCTCCGAGCCGGTTGCGGTCAAGGGCCTCGAATTCGATGGCGATCGCATTGTCAGCTCCACCGAGGCGCTTGCTTTCGACAGCGTGCCCAGGCATCTGGGCATCGTCGGTGGAGGCTACATCGGGTTGGAACTGGGATCGGTCTGGAATCGGTTGGGCTCCAAGGTGACCGTTGTCGAGATGTTGCCCAAGATCGCCGGCAGCCTGGATGGCCAGGTGGGGCGAACCCTGGACCGCATTCTTAAACGGCAGGGCCTGGAATTTCGGCTCAACACCAAAGTGGCCCAAGCAACGGTGGCCGGGAAAAAAGTCACGCTGCACCTGGAAAGCGGCGCAGGCAGCGAGGAGATGCGCGTTGACCGGTTGCTGGTTTCCGTGGGCCGGCGTCCGTTGACCCGCAACCTGGGTATTGAACGGCTGGGTATCGAGACCGATCCTCAAAGTGGACAGATCCGGGTGGATGAAACCTACCGCACCAGCGTCGACGGCATTTATGCCATCGGCGACCTGGTGCCCGGCCCGATGCTGGCCCATAAGGCGTCGGCCGAGGGGATCGCAGCCGTGGAGTGCATGGTCGGCCGCGCCGGTGAGGTGAATTACGACACCATCCCATCGATTATCTACACCTGGCCCGAGGTGGCCGCTGTGGGGTTGACCGAGGAGCAGGTGCGTGCACGGCAAATCCCCTACTGTGTGGGCAGCTTTCCCTTTTCCGGTGCCGGGCGGGCCCGATGCATGGGCGAGACCGACGGTTTCGTCAAACTGATCGCCCACGGCAAGACCGACCGCATTCTGGGCGTCCACATCATCGGCCCCCGAGCGGCGGACATGATTGCCGAGTGTGTTCTGGCGCTGGAGTTCGGTGCCAGCAGCGAGGATATTGCCCGTACCATTCACGGGCATCCCACTTTCGCCGAAGCCTTGCAGGAGGCGGCCATGAATGTACGCCAGTGCTCCATTTACGCCTCCTGACATCACCCATGAGGGACTCTGAAGGGGCTGTCTCTTGATTCTTTAAGGATTGGTGTTAACTTCCACCGGACATCGCTCGAGGACCGCCCTTGTGAGTGGGGCTGCGAATTGACGCGAATGTCCTTTCAGGGTGATGCAATGAACAAAAAAGCGCTCGAATATTTTCGGAATGTATTGCAGACTGATCTGGACACGCTGCTGGCCAAGGCCGGGATCGCTGTTGGGGAATTGATCGGTTCCGCCTCCAGCAATGAGGCAGACCCGCTGGATCGGGCTACCGAGGAGCAGGCCCGCAACAATCAGCTGCGGATTCGAGACCGTGAGAGCCGGCTGATCGTTAAGATCAAAAAGAGCCTTCTGGCTATTGAGGAGGGGAGCTACGGCATCTGTGAAAGTTGTGAGGAGCCCATCTCCATCGAACGCTTGAAGGCCAGACCGGTCACCAGTTACTGTATCACCTGTAAAACCAAACAAGAGGCACTCGAGCGCATTACCGGCAGCTGATCGGGGTCGTGCCGGATATCGTCATGGGCATTCTGCCTGCAAACGTGAGGGGCGCCGCCAACGATGAATTCGATCCCCCCCCCGGTACGCGTTCACTTGCCAGACGATAAACCCCATAGGCTGCAACGCCATCGTGATCCCTCCTCGTCTGAAACTTTTTTTTGCGCTCTCCCGAACCCCCCATGGGGTAATCGACATGGCCACGCCGGCGTTGGCCGCGCTGCTGTGCCTGGGGCATTTTCCTCCGGCCGGCACGATCGTGCTGGGGCTGGTCACCGCTTTTGCCGGGTACACCGCCGTGTACGCCCTCAATGATCTGGTGGACTATCGCATGGACAGGCAAAAAGTCCGCCTGGGCGCATATGCCGATGGTGAGGATTTTCTTGACGGGGTCCTGGTGCGCCACCCCTTGGCCAAGGGGGCGTTGACCCTGCTCGAGGCTACCCTGTGGACCGGTGGATGGGCGCTGGTGACCATGGTTGGGGCGTGGCTGCTCAATCCGATCTGCCTGTTTATTTTCTTGGCCGGCGGTCTGCTGGAGGCGCTCTACTGCCTGTTGTGGCGGGTGACGCCATTGCGGGCGCTGATCAACGGCATCGTGAAATCCCTGGGTGCCGTGGCTGCGGTATATGCCGTCAACCCGCAGCCGTCGATGATGTTTCTGATTGTCCTGTTCAGTTGGATCGTCTGCTGGGAGATCGGCGGCCAGAACATCCCCAACGACTGGACCGATATCCAGGACGACCGCCGCTTCAAAGCCAAAACCATACCGGTCCAACTGGGGATGGCCCGGTCCGGCCTGCTGGCGCTGGCCTGCCTGGTGGCGGCCTTCTTTTTGACATTCCTGCTGGTATGGGTCTCAGCGCTCAGCTTCGGTATCGTCCACCTGCTGGCGCTGGTCGGCCTGGGCCTCGGTCTGCTGTTATGGCCGGCCCTGCGCCTGGTGGAAGCCAACGGCCGCCCTCAGGCCATGGACCTGTTCAACAAGGCCAGCCTGTTTCCCTTGAGTCTGTTTGGGGTAGTGCTGGTGCGTCTGCTGCTTTTCTGAGATCCGATTATGACGGATTCGTAAAAAGCCCAATATCGGCGTTACGCTTCATCCTTCGTCACTGCGGCGTACCTTAAGTACGCCTCATTCCTCAGGATTCGCAAGCCTTGATCTTGGACCTTTTACGAATCCGTCAATTATAGAACCGTTTGTTTTTCACCCGCCAGCGATCCGGGTCCGATGTCGGGTATCGCTCATCGTTTCGTTCCCACATGGGCAACGCAGATGCCATTGGTCATGGATTTCCAGTGCACCGTGCGCAGCCCGATATCAGTCAGCATCACCGCCAGTTCATCGGGCAGGGGAAACATGCGGATCGTTTCGGAAAGACAGGCATAGGATTCGGCTGAACCCGCCAGTAGCCGGCCCAATGCCGGCATGACCGTGAAGGAGTAAATGTCATACAGGCTGCGAAAAAGGGTGTTGGGGGGTCTGGAGAATTCGAGGCACAGGAAGCGCCCCCCAGGTTTGAGCACCCGGATCATCTCGCCAAAGCCCTGTTTCAGGTGGGTCAGGTTGCGTACGCCGAAGCCCACCATGGCGCAGTCGAAGGCGTTGTCGGCAAAGGCGATGCGTTCGGCATCCCCCAACACATAGCTGATGTGGGCCAATTCCGGAAATGGGTCGATCTTGTGTCGGCCGGCCTGGATCATGGCCCTGTTGATGTCGTAAATCACCACCCGCCCCGCCGGTCCGGTGCGTCGGGCCGCCAGAATGGCCAGGTCGCCGGTGCCGCCGCACACATCTAACACCCGATCGTTCCGTTGAACGCCCAGCAGACGTACGGCGGCTCTTTTCCAGGCATGCTGTATGCCGAAACTGAGCAGTGAGTTCATAAAATCGTACTTGGGGGCCACCCGATTGAAGTGAATGGCGACCGCATTCACCTTCTTCGGCGCAGCCAGTTCGCGGATGCCGAAGCGGGCTTTGCCGGTGGTGCGAATATGCTCGTCCAGTTGTTCGCGGCGTTTCTCGGGGTCGAACCAGCGTGGGTGGTTCCAGAGGGCCATGCCTGCCATCCTTAAGATTGATGAACTCGTAAAAAGTCGAATTTTTCGCTTCGTGAGGGTTTCGGGGAGCGATTTCGGTGGCGGCTAAATTGCAGGAACTCGTCGCAAGCTCCTCAAACAGCTTGCAATTTTTAACGCCTTCCCCAAAATCGCTCCTTCCCCCGAAACCCTCAATGGCACTCAAAATTGACTTCTAAGGAACTTGATATTCAAATTTCGTCATAACAAACTGTAATTTTTGCAATTTATTTAATTCAGACGCTGTTTAATATTACATAAAGTTCCTTTCGGATATATGGCCATGCAGGGCCTGGAAAAGCTTTTTACGAGACCGTCAAGATTGTTGATGCGCGCTTGGAAAAGCAGTCGTTTCAGGTGCGACGCGATGACCGCAGCGGGTCCGGCCGCTTGAAATGCATCAGGTAATTCATGCGGGTGCTGCGGCATAGGGCCGCGTAGCCGCCCAAAGGAATGTATCGAAGACCGGATCGATTTTCAAGCTTCACACCGGCCGTCGCTCCCCATAGTTCCAATTCGTGCGGTTTTACCAGTTTGCGGTACTCATGGGTGCCTTTGCGGACGACTCCCAGCACCTGCTCAGCGGCCACGATCACCAGCAGCCATGCGAGCCAGGTGCGATTGACCGTGGCGAAAAAGAGATCGCCGCCGGGTTTGACCAGTCGGGCACAAGCATCGACCACCGATGCCGGCCGGGGCACATGCTCCAGCAGTTCCATGCAGACCACCAGGTCGTACCGCCCCGGGCTTTGCTCTGCCAATGCTTCAGCGGTGATCTGCCGGTAGTCGATGACCAGACCCATCGACTGCATGTGCCTGCGGGCAACTGCCAGTGATGCATCGTCCATGTCGATGCCGGTGACCCGGGCGCCGCAGGCGGCCAGCGCCTCGGAGAGCAGTCCCCCCCCACAGCCGGCGTCCAGCACGGTTCTGCCATCAAGGTCGGCCCGGTCCCGCACATAGGCCAGGCGCACTGGGTTGATTTCGTGCAGGGCTTTGAAGGCACCCCGACGATCCCACCAGGTGTCGGCCATGACCGAGAATCGGGCGATCTCTGCAGCGTCGATGTTTTCGGTTGGGTTCAATGCAACCCCACATCGATATTTAAAGCGAACTGCGTGATCAAATAAACCAGGTAGAGGCTCAGAAGCCAGATGCCCTGCCAGCGCTTGAAGGTTCCGTCACTGTTCATGGTGATGAAAAGACGGAATGAACCCACAATGATCAGCATAGCCGGGAAGTGAAAATAATAGAAGTTGAGCGGGATGGACAGTGGGTGGGCCGCGGCGGCGGCCCCGACCACAAACAGAATGTTGAGTATATCGGCACCGATGATGTTGCCGACCGTGATCTCAGGATATCCCTTGCGAACGGCGGTAAGGGCGGTCATCAACTCCGGCAGGGATGTTCCAAAGGCGACCAGGGTGGCGGCGATCACATCATCGGGCACACCCACGCGCCAGGCGATCTGGGAAGCGCTGGGGACCAGGACCCTGGCACTGCCGACGACCAGCGTCAGGCCGCCGATGATGCACAACCAGCATCGGTATAGGCCCATCAGCTGCTCAGGCCCTTTTTTTCGCTCAATGTAGCGTGCCATGCTTTTATGATAGGTGTTCGGTCCAGCCCATACATAGCTGGCGACCATATAGGCTGCCAGAAGTAGGAGAAAGAGGACACCGACCCAGCGCTCGAGCACCGGTTCACCTCCGGCGGCCGTCAGCAATGCGAACACACTGATCAGGGTCAGCAGCACAGCCGATCCTATCTGGACCCATCCGGTGCGGTTTAGCATATAATGACTCGCCGGCACGGTTGCCAGGATGCAGGTCAGGCCGAAGATCAGGCCGGTATCGGCGATAATCGAACCAACGGCATTGCCCAGCGCCAGACCCGGATTGCCCATAACAGCGGCCATCACGGAGATAAATGCTTCAGGTGTAGTGGTCCCCAGGGAAACGATGGTCGCCCCGATGACGATTTTGGGTAGACCGGTACGTTGGGCCAGATGGACCACCCCAGTGACCATCCAGTCTGCTCCCAGTGAAAGCAGAGCTATGCAGAACACAATGACGCCTAGCAGCAACAGGGTCGGCAGTCCTGCAACCAGTTGGTTCAGTGCATCCGCATTTACAATCCAGTGGATAATGGCATGCCCCACGGCGCGTCCGGTAAACTTGGGTGTCGGTTGTTCAGCAACGGTCTTGCACCCGTTGTCGTTTCGTTCAAATGCCTGAACGGATGCCGGAAAACAGGTTGGCGAACCGAACTAGCCGTCGATATCCGCGTGGTAGCGCTGCAGGGAGCGCACCCGGGGAAGGCCCTCCTGCCGTGCGGCAATTCCCTTGGCCGCAGCAATGGCTGCTGCGGTGGTGGTGATATGCGGGATCTTGTATTTTATGGCCGCCTTGCGGATATCTGAACTGTCCTGTGAGCTTTTCCTGCCGCTGGGTGTATTGACCAGCAGCTGGATTTCGCCGCACTTGATGGCATCTACCAGGTTGGGGCGGCCCAAGCCCAGCTTGGAGACGGCTGTTGTTTCGATGCCGCGTTCCTTTAAGAAACGGTGTGTGCCTTCGGTCGCGATAATCTGAAACCCCAGTTCCCGAAAGCGGCGTACGGGTTCCAGGGCGGCGTTTTTATCGCGGTCCGCAATGGTGAAAAGAACCGACCCCTCAAGAGGCAGGGAGGCCTGGGCGGCTTCCTGAGCTTTGAAAAACGCCCGGCCAAAGGAGTGGGAAAGGCCCAAAACCTCGCCGGTGGAGCGCATTTCCGGTCCGAGGACGGGGTCTACTTCCGGGAACATGTTGAAGGGGAACACGGCCTCCTTGACACCGTAATGGCGGATCTGGCGATCCCTGAGCTTCAGCTTTGCGATGGTGCTTCCCAGCACGACTTGGGTTGCCAGGCGGGCCAGAGAGATTCCACACACTTTGGATACGATCGGCACCGTACGCGAGGCCCGGGGGTTGGCCTCCAGAACATAGACCGTGTTGTCATAAACGGCATACTGGATATTCATCAGACCCACCACGTTGAGCGCCGTTGCGATTCGGCGGGTGTATTGTCGGATGGTGTCGATGTGGGTCGGCGCCAGGCTGATGGGTGGGATGACGCAGGCCGAATCACCGGAGTGAATACCGGCCAGTTCGATGTGTTCCATTACTGCGGGTACGAATGCATCCTGGCCGTCCGCGATGGCATCGGCTTCAGTCTCGATGGCGTTGTCCAGGAATTTATCGATCAGGATCGGCCGTTTGGGTGAAAGGCTGACGGCTGCCCCCACATACCGTTCCAGCATGGCGCCGTCGTGAACGGTTTCCATACCCCGACCGCCCAAAACGTAGGAGGGGCGTACCATCAGCGGGTAGCCGATGCGCTCGGCGATCGCCCGGGCCTCCTCCAGGTTGGCTGCCATGCCCGATTCTGGCTGGGGAATTCCAAGTTCCTGCATGATCTTGCCGAAGCGTTCGCGATCCTCAGCCAGATCGATGGTGTCCGGCGTGGTACCCAAAATGGCCACGCCGGCGTCGGCCAGCTCCCTGGCGATGTTGAGCGGCGTCTGTCCGCCGAACTGAATGATGACCCCTTCGGGCTTCTCTCTTTCGTAAATGCTCAACACCTCTTCCACGGTCAGGGGTTCGAAATAGAGCCTGTCGGAGGTGTCGTAATCCGTCGAAACCGTTTCGGGATTGCAATTGACCATAATGGACTCGTAGCCGGCTTCACGGACGGCCAGGGCTGCGTGCACACAGCAGTAGTCAAACTCGATGCCCTGCCCGATGCGGTTCGGCCCGCCCCCCAGGATCATGATTTTGGGCCGATCGCTCACTACAAGCTGGTTCTGGCCGTTGTGGGTGGAATAGTAATAGGCGGCATCGTCGACGCCGCTGACCGGGATCGGCTCCCAGGTTTTCTCGAGACCCATGGCCGACCGCTGGTCACGAATTGCCGTTTCCGGGAGATCCAGCAGCTGGGCCAGGTATTTGTCGGCAAAACCGTCCTGTTTGGCGCGCTTGACCAGCTCGTCCGGGAGCGCGGCCCCCCGGTACGTCAGGATCTCCTCCTCGAGCACCACCAACTCACGCATCTGCTCGATAAACCAGGGTTTGATGTGGGTCAGAGCGTGCAGCGCATCGACCGGGGCCCCTTTGCGCAGCGCCTCGTACATCAGGAACTGACGTTCGCTGGTGGCCACGGTCAGCCGCTTTAGGAGCGTGTCGAGGGGCAGGGCCTGGAAATCTTGCGCCCATCCCAGGCCGTAGCGGTTGATTTCCAGGCTGCGAATGGCCTTTTGGAGGGCTTCTTTGTAAGTTTTTCCGATGCTCATCGCCTCTCCCACAGACCGCATCTGGGTGCCGAGCTGATCCTTGATGCCCTCGAACTTTTCGAAGGCCCAGCGTGGGAATTTTACCACCACATACTCTCCGGATGGCGTGTATTGATCCAGGCTGCCCGCACGCCAGTAGGGGATTTCATCCAAGGTCAATCCTCCGGCCAAAAGCGCGGAGACCCGGGCGATGGGAAACCCGGTTGCTTTGGATGCCAGGGCTGAAGATCGCGAGGTGCGCGGGTTGATTTCGATGACCACCACTCGGCCGGTTTTGGGATCGTGGGCAAACTGAACGTTGGTGCCGCCGATGACCGCAATGGCCTCGACAATGGCGTAGGCGTAATCTTGAAGGCGTTTCTGGAGGGCGGCGTCGATGGTCAGCATGGGTGCCGTACAGCAGCTGTCTCCCGTGTGAACTCCCATGGCGTCGATATTCTCGATGAAGCAAACCGTGATCATCTGGTTTTTGGCATCCCGAACCACCTCCAGCTCCAGCTCTTCCCAGCCCAGAACCGACTCCTCCACCAATATTTGATTGATCAGGCTGGCGGCGATTCCGCGCGCCGCCACCTCACGCAGTTCTTCCACATTGAACACCAGCCCGCCGCCGGTGCCGCCCATGGTGTAGGCCGGGCGGATGACCACCGGATAGCCCAGCTCGTGAGCCACCCGCTCGGCCTCCTGGATATTTTCGACCGCTGCGCTGCGTGGGGTCTCGATGCCCAGACGATCCATGGCTTCTTTGAAAGCGGTGCGATCCTCGCCGCGTTCGATAGCTTCGAGGCTGACGCCGATGACTTGAACAGCGTACTTTTCCAGCACGCCCTGGCGCTGCAGTTCCGAGGTGAGGTTCAAGGCGGATTGCCCCCCCAGGTTGGGCAGCACGGCATCGGGGCGTTCGGCTGCAATGATCTCGGTGAGCACCCTGACATTGAGGGGTTCGATGTAGGTTTGGTCCGCCAGGCCGGGGTCGGTCATGATCGTGGCCGGGTTCGAGTTGACAAGCACGATTTCGTAGCCCAGCGCCCGCAGGGCCTTGCAGGCCTGGGTGCCTGAATAGTCAAATTCACAGGCCTGGCCGATGATGATGGGACCGGAACCGATGATCAGGATTTTGTGGATATCTTCGCGTTTGGGCATTTTTCCCTCTCGGCCGGATCGTTGCGGGACATGGGTCCCTGAGTTGCTGCGGCATGATTGCAGGTAAATTTTCCTAGCTAAATGAAGCGCCGGTTAAAATCAAGGGAAAGTTTTGACCCTTGGGCAAGCGGGCCCCAGGTGGGTTTGGGTCGGGCCCGTTTTACGGTGGGTGGAAAGTGGGCCTCGAGGAGCGGGGCTTATCCATATCCCAATGCGGCGATTTGCTCCTCGCCTAAGCCCAGGGCGTGGGCAATCTCGTGAACCACGGTGATCTCGATCTCTTCAACCAGGTCGGCCTGGGTGGCGCACATCTGCTCGAGCGGCTCCTGAAAAAGAAAGATGGTGTCGGGATAAAGGGGCGGGTCGATTACGCTGCGCTCGGTCAGCGGCACCCCCCAGTAGACGCCGAACAGCGCCTCACCGGGCGGCAAGCCCATCTCCTGGAGCATCTCGTCACTGGGTCGCTGTTGAACCGAGATCAGGATGTTGTCCAGGTGCTGTCGGATTTCGATGGGGATGCGCGCAATGGCCTGCTCGACGATGCGGTCGAAGGCCTCGGGGCTGAGCTTGGGTGGGTTGTTAGCCATATTTCTCGAATCCTTTCTGAGCCGGCTCGCCGGCGGGACTATTTGGCCGCCTGTACCTGCGGTATATGTCTGGTGCCCTAGTATAAGTCCCTGATCGTGCTGGTGTTTTATAACCTGCTGGCGGCCGGGTGGCTGGTGGGTGACGAGATGGCCGGATCCGCCGGTTCGAGATAAATGGCGGCTTCAGGGAACCGGCGCCCCGAGACCCTCACGAAAAAAAATTCCAACCGTGAACCGAAAGCGTAAACCTCTTTTTTATGAGGATCCCCACGAGCGACAGCAACACCAGCAGCACAAGAGGCAAGAGGGTGGTAATGGAGATGGCCTGATCGGTATCCTCGATGTGAAAGGCGTAGTAAATGGCTGAACAATAAATGTAGCCTTTGAGTGCAAATCCCAACACGGTGCTGGAAACAAACGCGAAAAGGTTGATTTTCAAAATTCCCGAGCTGTAGTTGAGAAACGAGTGGGGAAATCCGGGCATACAGCGCAGCGCGAAGAGCTGCAGAAACCCCGAGTTCTGCTGCAGCAGCCGGTAGGCTTTGGACCGTGCAAATCTGGCTGTCCAGGAAGCGGATACTCCGGACGCAAAAAAATAGGCCGCCAAGCTGCCGCTGAGACCACCGATAACGACAAGCAAGGTTGCCACCCAGGGTTGGTACAGGACCCCCAGGCTCCACACGAGCAGTGACCCTGGAAAGGCAAACAGGTACAGGGTGGTTTGAATCAGGACCACAGCCAGCAGCGCCCACCAGGTCTGAGCGAAGGCTTCCACCCCTTCCAGATTGGAGGCCAAATCGATATAGCCTTTCTGCTGGGCAATGATTCCGGCCAGAAGCAGGCCGGGCAGGAGCAGTAGTTTTAAATTATCCTTCATGCAACCGTGTTGCCTTGCCAGCCACAGCTCTGACGGCCTGGCGGCCGCTGCGGTGGTGGCCACAAAAAAAGACAGCTCGAGCGCGTCACGCTTCATCCCGACCGCCTGCTGCTGGGACGGCTGCTTTAAAAGCCTGCCAATCCCATGGCAGGCCCGGTCGGTCGGCAGGATTGGCATCCGGCCAGGGCCACTGTTCCGGAATCGGGCTGATCAATGCCAGACGATGGCCCTGGGTGGGGTGATTGACCCGTAAAACCTGGGCCAGTAGAGCGATCTGGCCGCCGGGCAGCGGTCGATCGGCGCCGTAGCGCAGGTCACCCAAAATGGGGTGTCCCATGTGGGCCAGTTGAATTCGGATTTGATGCCGCCGACCGGTTTCCAGAGCAATCTGCAGCAAAGTGTTTCCGTGGTTGCTGTTCAAGACGGTGTATCGCAGCCGCGCCTCCTGGCTGCGGTCCGTCGGTGCCGCCACCACGCGGCTCAGGCGGTCCCGGCGTTCGATGTGATGGATCAGCCGCCCGGATTCAGAGCGCACGGTGCCGCTGACCACGGCCAGGTATTGTTTGTCCGCGGCCCGTTCGCGGAACTGGCTCGAGAGGCGGCTGGCCGCTTTGGATGTTCGGGCGAAAAGAACCACGCCCGCCACCGGGCGGTCCAAGCGGTGCACCATGGCCAGAAAGACGTTTCCCGGCTTGTGATAACGGCTGCGGAGCCATCGCTTGCCGAGATCCAGCAGGCAGGGGTCGCCGGTGCGATCCCCTTGTACCAACAGTCCCGATGGTTTATAAACCGCCAGCAGATGGTTATCCTCGAAGAAGACAGGCCAACGAGGGTCAAAGAAACCAGGCGTGGCGATATTACAGGAGTTGGTTTTAAGCGATTCCATGGGGCCTGCGGTCCTCGCGGTCTCGACAGTTGACCGATGTTCAGGAGTAACATGTGGCGCAAAACGGTACAAGGCCTTTGGTAAAGCAGCGGGTCCGGCAAAAAAATCGGCCCGGATCCCATCAAATGGATCTGTTGCTGCAGCGATGCGGCCTGAAGCTGTCGGCGGATCAGCTCGGGCAGCTGTGGGTTTACCACCAGCTGCTGCGGCGTCATGACGCCGAATTAAATCTGACCCGGATCCACAATTTTGAAAACATGGTGGTTAAACTCTATGCCGACGCGATGCTGCCGGCACTGCATACGGTCTTGCCCACCCCCTTGCTGGATTTGGGCAGCGGTCCCGGCATGCCGGGCATTCCACTTAAGATCGTGCGGCCGGACTTGCATATCCTCCTGGCTGAAAGCCGCCAAAACCGGTCCGCATTTTTGAAAACGGCTGTCGCTGCCCTGGGCCTGCCCGGGATAGAGGTTGTGGAGCGGGGGATTGGCGTTGATTTCAACCAGCCGGTGGCCGGGGTGATCACCCGGGCGGTCGAGCCCATCGCCGACACTCTGGCGCGCATTGCCGGATGTCTGGTAGATGGCGGTTGGGCCATCTTTATGAAAGGGCCCAGTTGCGGTGAAGAGATTGAAACGGCCTCGCAGCGATTTTCGCAAAGTTACGAACTGACCCAGGATACGGCCTACCGGATCCCCCATACCCCGCACCGGCGCCGACTGGTGGTATACCGACGCAAAGATCAGCCTGTCTCTGCCCAAAAGGGTTCCCAGGAAATCGGCGGGTACCGCACCACCGTCATCGCGAGTCAGAACAATTCATTTTTCAAAGAGCTGAAAAAACTGCTCGATGGTCGCGGGGTGAAAAAAAAAGCCCAGACCCTGGTATGTGGAAAGCGATTGGCAAGCGGGGTGCTGGAACGATTTCCGGAGCGCTGCCGGGCCTGGATCGGTTCGGGCCATGGCTGCCCGCCCCCACCGCACGCTTCGGGCCAACTGGAGTGGGTCCAGTTGGCGCCGGACCTGTTTCACGTTTTGGATGTGTTTGGGACCAAAAACCCGATCGTTCTCTTCGATATCCCCGCACCAGAGCCCTGGCGGCCGGAAGCTGGGCTGCATACCGGGTGCAGCTTGCTGATTCCCTTCCAGGATCCGGAGAATGTCGGTGCTGTCATCCGTGCGGCGGTGGCATTTGACGTGGATCGTATCGTCCTTCTGGCCGAAAGTGCCAACCCCTTCCACCCCAAGGCAGTTCGCGCCTCCGCCGGCGCCGTTTTTTCGGCCAGGCTGCTTCAGGGCCCCTCCCTGTCCGAAATCCCGGTCGACCTGCCGGTGATTGCCTTGGCAGCATCGGGTCGGCCCATGGGTCGGGTCAACTTTCCCCAATCTTTCTGTTTGCTTGCCGGCATGGAGGGGCCGGGCCTGCCGCCGCGTTGGTTGGCGGATGCCGTGGCCATACCCATGGCCGCGGGTATCGAGTCCTTGAATGCAGCCGTGGCCACGGCTATTGCCCTCTACGAATGGCGTCGGCGCTGAGCGCCACGCGGGGATTATGCGTGGGGGGGGGGGACAGCTCCACCCGCGCTGGCCGCCAGCTGGTTTGGTTTCAGCGGGCGGCCCATGAAAAAAAGGGGCCCCTGGGGCCCCTTTTTCTAACCACAACAGGCGAGTCTGTGGTTTACTTGCGTTCGCTGTACTCCTGGTAGGTCATGGCAACGGTCCGGTACACCAGATGGGCCAGTTTGGAAAAGGGGGTATAAGCGAACAGGCACCAGACAAACATCAGGTGCACGAAGTAGGTTAAGTAAGAGACCCCAGCCAGGCCCCCCAGACGGGTCATCTGGGCCAGCATGCCGGTGACGCCCAGACCCAACACCAGACCCAGCAGCCACCAGTCCTGGTAATTGCTTTTCTGATCCTTGTTGCCGAGGCGCTGAAAGATCATCATCGCACTGCCGATGATGAGGGCGATACCGCCGACATTGGCCAGCCACTTGACCGGATTGAGCTGGGAGTAGGGGCCGTGCTGGCCGAACACATACAAGACCACAAAGAAAATGTTGGTTACGATGAACAGGGCGATGAAACTGAACAGCACCATCATATGCGGGGTGGCGCGCTCCTTGTTCTCCCCGCACTCGTTGAAACGGCTGTGCTTGAAGATGTTCGGGACCACGCGAATCAACGCCTGAATGAAACCGACCGGGTCGATCTTCTCCCGGCGGGTCTTGCCTTCTTGCAGCGCATTGGCGTGCATGTCGGCCATGAAGCGCTTCAGCCCCAATGCGAAGACCGCCACGCCGAAAAATAAGGTGGGGATGAAAATGATGTCCACCAGCCAGGTGCTGAAGAAATGGCTGTGTACGATGAGGTCCCCGCCGGGGGCGAAGTTGAGCCATTTGACACCGAACAGGGTGTTGATCAGGAACCCGACCACGAGAAAGATCACCGCCGGCAGGGCCAGCAGGGGCAACAGTTTTTTCGGGTCGTTGACCGCCTTGGCCAGGATCTTGGGGGCGGCGTACTCGCTGATGGCATAGGCCCGCAGGGCGGCCAACACCTCGCCGGGTTTGGCCTCGCGCGGACAATGGGTGCTGCAGTCCCCGCAGTTATGGCACAGCCAGATATCCCCGTTCCCGACCAGACGGTCTTTCAGACCCCAGGAGGCTGCAATCATCTCCTTGCGGGGGAAGGGCTTGGTATCGGGGCTGATGGGGCAGACAACCGAACAGGTGGCGCACTGGTAGCACTTTTTCAGGTCCTGCCCACCCAGCCTGGCAACCTCTTTGATGAAGCCGACATCCGGGTCGATGGTATAGCTATCGGACATACGTTTTCCTCCTCTACGGGTACATCCCAGGGTTGGTTGAATTCTTTCGCGCTGTTGGCCGGGTGACTAGAAACCCTTGAAGGGGTTGGGTCCCAGCGCCTCGACGGATTCCACGAAGTCATTGATGATCTGTGGAACCTTGTCGTAGTCATCGATGGCCACCTCGAACTGGGCCACGCGCTCGGTCTCCAGGGCCAGGCTGGTCAGGGCTTCACCGATTTTTTTCATGCGGATATCGGCCAATTCCGAACCTTTAACGAAGTGGCACTGGTAGTCGTCGCCGTGTTTGCAGCCCAACAGGAAGACGCCGTCCATACCCTGGGACAGGGCGTCTTTGATCCAGATCACATTGACGGATCCGAGACAACGGACCGGAATCAGGCGGACATCCGCCGAGTAGGGGATCCGGTTGAGCCCGGCCATATCCAGCGCCGGGTATGCGTCGTTCTCGCAGACCAGCCCCAGAATACGGAAGGGCGGTTCGCTGTAATCGTCCTCGGACGGGACCTTGACGGCTTTGACCATGGAACCGATGCTGTCGATGTTATAGTCGGCAAAGCCGATAATCCGTTCGGGGCAGGCGCCCATACAGGTGCCGCAACGGCGGCAGCGTGTGGGGTTGGGTTTGGGCGTCCCCTTTTCATCGTCGTCCAGCGCCCCGAAGGGGCACTCATCGGTGCAGCGCTTGCACTGGGTGCAGCGTTGGAAGAAAAAGTCCGGAAAGGTCATGTCGCCGTAGCGCGGATGCACACTGACGCCCCGGTTGACGGAATCCAGGCACTGGATGGCCTTCAAAGCGGCGCCTGAAGCGTCTTCGATGGCTTCTTCCATGCTCATGGAACGTCGAATGGCACCGGCGGCGTATATGCCGGTCCGCTGGGTTTCGTAAGGGAAACAGATGAAGTTGGAATCGACATAACCGTTGAACAGGCCGATATCACGGAAGCCCGGTCCCTGCCGATAGGCCAGATTCACCACCGGATCGTCCTTGGTCACCGGCACCATACCGGCACCCAGGACCACCAGGTCCGCTTTGACCTGGAGCTTTTCACCCAGCAGTGTGTTTTCGGCACTCACGATCATGCCGCCGCCGTTTTTGGCCACCCCCATCACGGCGCCCTTGGTCATGAAGATGCCCGGATCCTGCTGCAGGCCCTTGTAGAAGAGCTCGGAAAACCCGGGTGTGCGCATGTGCTGGTAAAAGATATACGCCTTGCCGTCCTCGTAGTCTTCGCGCACGTACTTGGCCTGCTTCAACGCGACCATGCTGGTGATGGCCCCGGCATAGGCGAAATCGCTGTCGGATTGATCCTTTCCCGGGCTCTGGACGAAGGCCACCGACTTGGCGGGTTGGCCGTCGGAGGGGCGCACGATCTTGCCGGCCTTGGCGATCTCTTCGAACTGATGGTTGGTGATCACGTCGGGCAATTCGCCGTACCCCAAGTGGGCGTAGTCCCCCTTCTTCAGGTCGTCCGGGCGCCAACCGGCGGCCAGGATCACGGCGCCGAACCGCTCGCCGTCCGGGTCCAGCTTGAGGATGTCATTTTTGCCCTCGTTGTAAGCCATGTAAGCTGCGTGAAGCTTTTCCGCATCCAGCTCCTTACCGGTTGCATCCACTTTCATCTCGTCGGGGAGGGGAAAGGGCACATCGAAGGGCAGTTTTTCACCCGGCTTTTTGAGGGTGACGGTGAAGTCGCCGGGCTGACCGGCGATACGGGCAACCACCGTTCCGGTTTTGACCGTTATGTTGGACAGACGTTGCACCTCCCTGATTTTGGCCGCAACCACCGGAGGAATCAGAGCGTCATAGGGGGCCGAGAGCGGGGTCTGTTTTCTGACCTTGGCTGCGTAACCGCCCAGGGAATCCGTCTTTTCTACGACTGTCACGTCGAATCCGGCCTTGGCGGCGTCCACGGCTGCGGACATGCCGGCGATACCGCCGCCCAGGACCAGAATTTTTCGGGAGAGGTTCTCCACGACATGCGGCTCCGGCAGCTTGACCTTCTCTATCCGGATCATTCCCATCCGGATATAGTCTTCGGCCATCATCTGAACGCGGTCGAATTTGTCCTCATCCGCTTTCTCTTCATCGGTCAGCGCGGGAAAGGCGCTGCGGGGATGGGACCAGGCAACCCCTTCGCGCAGATTGACCCGGTCCACCATGCAACCCTCGAACCGGAAAATGTCAAAATTGACCCGGCGGGAGCAGGCCGCGATGACCAGGCTTTTGGTGCCTTGGGCGATATCTTTTTTGAGCAGTTCGACGCCCTCTTTGCCGCAGAGGAACGGATGGGTCTTGACCGGCGCACCCTCTTCTGCGGGAATCTCGCACAGGGCCTTCACATCGAGGGATTCGGCGATGCCGCACCCTTCGCAGATATACACACCATACTGTTTACTCATGGTTAACCTCCTACCGTTTCACCAGGGTTTGAATGGCTTTCAGGGCCATACCGGTCGCATTTTGGTTGGATGAAATCACGTCGGCCGGCTTGGCGGCACAGCCGGCGGCAAACATCCCGCCTTTTTCAAAGTCATTGATAAAAAATCCGTCAGCGGTGGTTTTCAGGTCTGCAGGGAGTTTGGTGTTGGCGTTGGTCGGCTGCATCCCGGTAGCCAGAACGGCCAAATCCACTGTCTGGCGAATCTTTTCCCCGGTGACCGCGTTTTCGGCGACCACGGTGATGTTTTTGGTGACTGGATCCTCGCTGACTTCGGCAACCTTCCCTTTGATCAGGAAGACATTGGGATCTCGCTTGATCGTGTTGTAGAACTTTTCGTAGCGATCCCCTGGAGACCGGATGTCGATGTAAAAAATGTAAACCTTGGTGTCCGGATATTGTTCGCGGATGTAGGTGGCGTGCTTGAGTGATGCCATACAACAGATGTATGAGCAGTATGGGAGATAATTTTCATCGCGGGAGCCGGCGCACTGGGCAAAAGCGACACTTGTGGGGGCTTTGCCATCCGACGGTCGTAGGATTTTGCCCTGGGTCGGGCCCGATATGGAGGCCAGACGCTCCACCATCATGTTGGTGATGATGTTGTCGTACTGGCCAAAACCCAGGTTGTCGATGCGGTGGGCGTCATAGGGTTCCCAGCCAGTGGCCCAGACGACGGCGCCCACCGGCAGGGTGATGCTTTTGGCTTGCATCTCCAGGTCGATGGCGTCGTATTTGCACGCTTGCTTGGCTTTGATGGCGTCCTCGGTTCCGATGATCTGGGGAGAGAGGACGAATTTGGCGGGAAAGGCCATTTCAAAGGGCAGGTAGGCCCCTTTGGTTTTGCTCATGCCGAAATTATAATCGTCCGGCACCTCCGCCTGGCACGCTTCGCTGCAGGCGCCGCAGCAGGTGCAGTTCTCATTGACATAACGGGGGTTGAGCGTAACCCTGGCCTGGTAATTACCGGGGTTGCCCGTCACGGCCTCAACTTCGGCCAGGGTGAAGACCTTGATTCTGGGATTGTCCTTGATTCGTCGAAAATTGATCTCCAGACCGCAGGTGGGGGGGCATAGCTTGGGAAAATACTGCTTCAGCTGTGCGACTCGTCCGCCCAAATAAGGATTTTTTTCGACCAGGAACACCTCATACCCCACTTCAGCGGCTTCAATAGCCGTGGTCAACCCGGCGATGCCGCCACCGACCACCAGAATGCTTCCACTCGCAGGGGCTGCTTTGTCGTTTGTCATGCTATCCCTCCGTGCATCAACGTTTCTAAAAGGGTCATCCAAACCGATGGTAAGGGTCAAAACGCCGCGTGTTGCGGGTAATACCTTGTGTTGAAACTGGAAACGGGGAGCTGGAAGCCGCTGACAGTGCCGGGTCCGAACCTCCAGATGCCGGTTTCAGGTTCCAACGAGACGGGCTCACGAAAAGCCACGGCCACGGTCAAAAACCATGGCGCCGTGCCCCAGGGGTACTACCCGCAAACGGGACAACCAACATCGTTCACCGTCAATAAAAACCTCCAGGTATCACGAGGATACCTGGAGGTGCCGCTCTATCCGACTATTGTGGCAGGTGACATGCCGTTAGGGGATGATCTTGATGTAGTCTTTTTTAAAGATATCCCATTTCCGGGCTGCCGGGTCGTACTTGGAGTTGACGAAGCAGAACCAGTTCTCATCATCCTGTCCCGGATAATCCGCCTGATAGTAGAAACCCGGGTAGCGGGTCTCTTTGCGGAACTGGATGTGGCGCAGGTGCGCTTCGACCGTCCAGATGCGGTGCTCGATCTCCCAGGCGCGCATCAGTTCGTGCAGGTCGCCGGCGGCCAGCTTTTCGCAGTCTTCGCGCATGGTCTGAAGCAGTTCCATAACGATCTCCAGCGATTTGCTGCTGGTCTGGTAGTAGGTGGCGGTGCCGGCACCATACTCATGGGTGGCCTTCATCAGGCGGTACATCATCCCATTGGGTTTGATGTAGTTGGGGTTGATGTCGATGGCCGTGGTGTACTTGCAGTGATCCAGGAAGGTGCGGACCGGCTTGTAGACCAAGTCGACCAGCTCCTGGGCGCTCTGCTTGAGGGCCGGTTTGAAATCCGCAAAGTCGGTGGCAAAACGAACCATCTGCTTGGCGGCGATACGGCCTTCGGCATGGGAGCCGGAGGAGAATTTATGACCGGAGCACCCGACGCCGTCACCAGAGGTGAAGAGGCCTTCGACGGTGGTCATGCGGTTGTACACTTTGCCGTTGCGGGCTTTGAGTTTGTACGCGGCGGGCACCCAGCTGTAGTCGGGGCCGGAGGTCCACAGGCCGCAGCAGCCGGAGTGGGAACCCAGCAGGTAGGGCTCGGTGGGCATGACTTCGGAGTTTTTCTTCTCCGGTTCGACGTTCTGGGCACACCACAGGTTGGCTTGACCGCAGGTCATGTCGAGGAAGTCTTCCCAAGCTTCCGATTCCAGGTGCTTGAGCTCTTTCTTGTCCATGGTGGCGCCTAAGGTGGCCAGCGCGGAGACGGTGTCCATGATGATCGGGCCGCGGCCTTCTTTCATCTCGAAGAGCATCAGATGGTTGCGCAGGCAGGTGGGCGTAATGGCCGCGGTGCCGTAAGGCGCGTACCGCTCAAGCTCGGCCTTGGCGGCTTCGCCGGCGGCAAAGTTTTCACCCAGACCATTGAGGGTCTTGGCTTTGAACAGCAGGAACCAGGCACCCACCGGGCCGTACCCGTCTTTGAAGCGGGCCGGGGTGAAACGGTTTTCCATCATGCTCAGTTCGGCTCCGACCTTCATGCACATGGTGTAGGTGGACCCGGCGTTCCAGACGGGATACCAGGCGCGGCCTTTGCCTTCACCCACGGAGCGGGGCTGGTAGATGTTCACGGCGCCGCCGCAGGCGACCATCATGGTCTTGCATTTGATGATGTAGACGATGTTTTCACGCACGGAGATGCCCACGGCGCCGGCGATCTGGTTTGGAACAGTGGCATCCAGCAGCAGCTCGACGATAAAGCAGCGCTCCAGGATGTTGTCGTCACCCAGTGCCAGTTTGGCGGCTTCGGCGACCACGCGTTTGTAGGACTCGCCGTTGATCATGATCTGCCACTTGCCGGTGCGCACCGGCTTGGCGCCGGCCTTCAGGGTGCCCATCTTCTGACCCTTCTTGCCGTCCAGGTTCTTGCCGTCTTCGGTTTTCTTCCAGATTGGCAGGCCCCACTCTTCGAACAGGTGCACGGAGTCGTCCACGTAGCAGCCCAGGTCGTAGATGAGGTCTTCACGGACCAGGCCCATCAGGTCGTTGCGCACCATGCGGACGTAGTCTTCGGGAGAGTTATCGCCTATGTAGGTGTTGATAGCGGACAGGCCTTGGGCGACGGCGCCGGACCGTTCCATGGCGGCTTTGTCGCACAGCAGGACGGTTTGACCGTCTTTGAGCCATTTTTTGACTTCGAAAGCGGTTCCGCAGGCGGCCATACCACCACCGACGATGAGGATGTCAACTTCTTTTTCGACGACTTGGGGATCCCGTACGGCCTTGGTTTCACCCACCGGTTTGTTCGGTAATGCCATATTTAATCCTCCTGTAGGAATTTCAATTGCTGAAGAAAGGTTGCACTGTCTGAACGGTCGGGTCTACATTTTGGGTGTCGGAATCTGTGCGCCGTCAGCTTCCTGGGTGGAGAGCAGCGGGCTTTCCAGGTCTTTACCTCTTAGATCCGTGTAGGCATTGGCCTGACCCTCGGGGGTGGTGCGGATGGGGAACTTGAAACGCTTGATGAGGCCGTTTCTGAACTTGCAGGTCCACATCACGTCTTCGGTGCCCATCATGGGCATGATGGAGCTTCCCAGCGGAACGAAATCTGCGTAGCCGCGCACTTCAATCGCTTGGGTGGGGCAGATCTTCACGCAGGAAAAGCATTCCCAGCACTGATCCGGCTCCTGATTGTAGGCTTTCATGGCGGTGGGATCCAGCACCATCAGGTCATTGGGACAAATGTACATGCAAGCGGTTTTGTCGCCACCCTTGCAGCCGTCACATTTTTCATCAATTACAAAACTTGGCATCTAGTATACCTCCTACGGTTGGTTAAAGAGATTTTACGCAACTTACGTCTGAGAAAAAATAACACCACTTAGCTCGTCGCACCTCCCTTCCATAGATTGGGCGTCCGGATGGTTTCGATCCGGACAGATACACTGGGTTCACACAAAAAGTTCCAGGTCCTTGTTTTCAATCGGCCGACACGGTACGGATGTCTATTCAATGCACGGCGGCATTTTCGGGTTCGCTTTGTTTAATCGCAGTGAAATCGGAAAGATACTCCTTGCACCAAGCAAGGTAGTTCTAATAGCATTCACCATACTGACTGTCAAGAATTTTCGTTGAAATAAAACGCCATCCCATGGGTCTCGCCCCTCTTTCCGCTATACCGCTGGGCCTGGTAAACCGGGAGCCTCGTGGTTTCCCCGGGGCTCGATCGGGCAAAGGGTCGGTAGATTGCAGTTGACATGGTCGTCCAACATGCTACCACTGCCCCCAAATGCGGCGTGTGACCGCGCCGGAGGCCGAACATGAATCATCCCGTCTTGGCGCTGAAAAGAGATCAGACCTTTTGTTTCACCTGTTCACCGCAGGTGTCCTGCTTCAATGCCTGTTGCCGAGATTTGCACCAGGTCTTGACCCCCTATGATGTTTTGCGCCTGAAACAGTTTCTTGGCCGCTCCTCCACCGACTTTCTCAGAACCTACACCGAAGAAAACCTCGGCCCCCAAACCGGTTTGCCGGTGGTTTCGCTGCGGTTCTCTGCATCCGCGAGCCTGGCCTGTCCCTTTGTCAGCGACGCCGGCTGTCGAGTCTATCCCGCCCGTCCGGGTTCCTGCCGGTCCTACCCCCTGGCCCGCGGGGTTTCCCGCAGCCGCGAAACGGGTTTGATGCGAGAACACTGGGCGCTGATTCACGAACCCCACTGCCTGGGATTTACAAACGGCCGACCCCAGCGTGTCGATCAATGGGTCGCTGACCAGCAGATCGCCGCCCACTATCACATGAGTGATCGCCTGCTCGAGCTGATCAGCCTCAAAAACCGGGTACGGCCGGGGCCGCTGACCGCTTCCGAAAAAAACCGGGTGTATACTGCGCTCTACGATCTGGATGCGTTCCGGGAAGAACTCTTTGCCGCCGGCGGCGCGCCGGCGGTCGGCGTCGATGCCCGGATGTTGGAACGGGCGCGATCCGAGGACCTGGACCTGCTGCTCGTGGCCATGCAATGGGTTCGTCAACACCTCATGGCCCCATCTTCGGTAAAGGACCGCTTATGACCGACCAACAAAAAGTGGCCCTGGTGTTGGGTGGCATCAAGGGCATCGGAAAAGCCATCGGCCTGGATCTGCTGCGGCGGGGTATCCGGGTCGTGGCCACCTGGCATGATTGGCCCGAGAGCCTGGCCGCCATGCGAGCCGATTTTGCCGCTACGGGTACCGACCACATGATCGAACCGATCGACCTGCTCGACACCGATGCCATCTCCTGCTTGCCGGACCGGATCATGGAGCGCTTCGATCGACTGGACATTCTGGTCAACAACATCGAGCGGGGCGGGTGGCCGGTGGTCCACGGCCGGTACACGCGCGAGCAGTGGGATCTGGAAATGGCCACTACCCTGCGGGCCAAGCAGTGGGTTTTCGAGACGGTCCTGCCGCACTTGAAGGCTTCGGGAGACGGCGCCGTGGTCAACATCTCGTCCATCGCCGCCCTCGTCGGCCGAAGCGGGCCGGCCAGCTGGCTCTTCAATGAGGGCTACGCGGCGGCCAATCGCGGCGTAGCCCTGCTCACCGACACCTGGGCCCGTTTGGGAGCGCCGGACGTGCGCGTCAATGAACTGATGCTGGGCATCGTCGAAACCCGTCACGGACCGGGAACCCGGGGCTGGGGGCTGCTGAGCAAGGAGCAACGGCAGGCGATTGTGGGCCACACCCTCTTGGCCCGGGTCGGCCGACTAGACGATGTGGTCCGGGCTGTCCGCTTTCTATTGGAAGAATCCCCCTACATGACGGGCAGTCTGATCCGACTCGACGGCGGCTACCTGTTGGGTGGTGAAACCGTCGCTCCCATGCCCGAGGGGCTTGAGTGAGGGCGGCAATGAGACAGAGCTCCCCAAAGCTGACAACCTATGCCGCTCTGGTGGCCACCATGCTGTTCTGGGGACTCTCATTCGTGGCCACCAAGATAGCCCTGGAAAGCATTCCGACCTTTACCCTGGTGTTCGTCCGCTTTTCACTGGCGGCCCTGATTTTTCTGCTGCTGCGGCCCGGGCGCAAGTGGCCCCGGTTCAGCCGCAGAGACCATGGGAAGATGGTGCTGTTGGCGCTCTTCGAGCCCGGGCTCTACTTTGTTTTTGAAACCATCGGCCTGCAGCACACCAGTGCCCCCAAAACGGCACTGATCATCGCCACCATTCCGGTCGTGGTGGTGGTGTTCAGTGCGTTGATGCTGGGCGAACGAACCGGCGGCCTCACCCTGGCCGGTATCCTCCTCTCCTTTGGGGGCATTGTCCTGCTGGTGGTGGGGGACCCGGGGTTCGGATGGAATTTTCGAGGATCGCTCTTCGGCGATGCGCTGATCGGTGGAGCCGTCATTTCGGCCGCGCTCTATATGATTTTTGCCAGGGACCTGAGCCACAGCCACTCCTCCTTCGATATCACTTTTGTCCAAATTGTCTATGGTGCCGTTTTTTTTGGCCCGCCGTTTATCTGGGAGGTGTTCGCCTGCCCGGGGTTGTCCATCACCCCACGATCGGCTCTGGCGGTGATCTATCTGACCGTTTTTGCTACGGTCGGGGCTTTTTTATGTTACAATTTCGCCCTTTCCCAGGTGCCGGTTTCCCGGGCGGCGGTATTCATCAACGGCATTCCGGTGGTCACCGCCATTGCCGCCTGGGCGCTGCTGGATGAGCGGCTGACTGCCATTCAGGCCGGCGGGGGTGCTCTGGTTTTGACGGCGGTCTTTTTGACCAATCTGCCGTTCGGGGGTGATCGCAATACAGCGGCGGGTATCGGCCAGGAACAAGGATCTGCCGGAGCCTGAACCCCGATTGGCCGCCCGGCAGAAGCGGGTCGGGTCAACCCATGCCCGCGATGCGCGCCGGTGGCAGTCAACCCTCTCGCTGATGGCCATGGGCAGCGCTTACACGTGAGGTCTATCTTAGATGAGAGTGATAACCAGGCCCGACTTCGACGGTGTGGTGTGTGCCGTTCTGCTGATCGACGCACTGTCCATCCGTTCGCCGGTGCAATGGGCCCAGCCTGGTGAGATGCAGCACCGGCGGGTGGCGGTTGAAAAGGGCGACGTGATCGCCAACCTGCCCTTCCACGAAAACTGTGGTCTGTGGTTCGATCACCACTACTCCAACCGGCCGATCAGGCCCGTCCCAGGAGTTTTCAAGATTGCGCCCTCGGCCGCAGGGGTTGTTTACGAATATTACCGCGAACGCCTGGATCGGGACTATGCCGAACTGGTTCGCCAAACCGACCGCATCGATTCGGCAGATTTGACCGTTGACGAAATCGTCCGCCCGCAGCACTATCCCTACCTGTTGCTTTCGATGACCCTTGCCGACCAAAGCCCCTCGCAGGCACCCTATTGGGATCATCTGGTGGCCCTGTTGCGTGGCCGACCCATGGACCGGGTCATGGACGACCCGACCGTCGCGCGGCGATGTCGGCAGGTGGTGGCGGCCAATCGCGTTTACGAGCAGGCGCTGCGGAGGCACACCATCTTGGTGGGCCATGTCGCCGTCACCGATTTTCGCAAACTGGATCCGGCGCCCATCGGCAACCGTTTTCTGGTCTACTCGCTCTTTCCCGACTGTACGGTCAACGTCAAAATCGTGCATGCTGAAGCGGCCCTGGCCAGCATTCATGTGGGGCGCAGCATTTTGAACCGCGGCTGCCAAGTCAACGTGGGAAAAATGCTTTCCGCTTTCGAAGGCGGGGGGCACCCGGGAGCCGGCGGATGTCGCTTTGCCCGGGAAAAGGCGAACGATTATCTAGCGCGCATCCTAACCATTCTGCAAAAAAATGTCTGCAACTGAAGGGGAAAGGGGCTGCTGCCATCCCGTGCCCTACGGTAGGGGGGCGTTGGTTCATTCAACCGTGCGGGCAGCCACCCGTCCGACTCCGGGCCCTCGGATCCTGCTCCGTCATGGCCGAAAGCCTGAGGAAAAAAACGAGGCAGACTCAGCCATCCACATGGATTGAATGCGCTCCCGGCTCGCGACCAATGTCTCGTGGCTGGCGCCAAACACTTCCAGGGTGGCCGTGTCATCGTACCCTGTGGCTTTGAGCTGCCGCACCAGCCGCCTGAACCGAACGGTTCCCCGACCTACCGGCAGATGGTCATCTCGTTGGCCCCGATTGTCGCTGATATGAAGGTGCCCGATCCGTTTGCCAAACCGCTCGACCAGCTCTTTCAGGCGCCTTCCTCCCCGGTCGTCGATGTTGGCGTGACCCGTATCCAGAGTCAGCTTCAGAGAGGGAAAGGCCCCGAAAATCGCTTCGAAATCATCAGGCTCGACGCCCAGCCGGTTGCGGGGAAACATGTTTTCCAGGCAGATGGTGGTCTCCAGCCGTTGGGCGGCAGCGACCATTTCCGACAAGAAATCGAATGCATAGCCTTTGACTGCATCCAGGACAAAGGGGCCCATGCCGACGGCCATGCTCGGATGCAGGACCGCCTTGCTGGCTCCCAGTTCGACGGCTACCGCCAGCGATCGGCGCATCTCGTTAATCGATGCCCGCCGCAGGCTTTGCGTGAGGTCGGCGGTGGTTAAAAAGGTGGGCAGGTGGCAAACCAGGCCTAACCCATTGACAGTCAAGGCCCGGGTGATTTCCGTGCGCAGGGCGTAGAGGGTGCTGTGGTGAGCCATGGGAGGATCCATGGCCAGTTCAAGATAATCGAATCCCAGCCGGGCAATCCGCTCGATCTCCTGCAGGACGGGCGCGACCGGGAAATTCATGGCACCGAAAAGCATTCTCCGCTCCTTCACAGTGAACCGGGCTTCCAGGCGCCGCCGGCGCCTGTGGAAAGCCTGGCAGCGCCCGCCCGTGAGCCGTGGGGCTGTGGTACCCCACAGCCCCACGGCTCACGGGATGACCACCGTATGTCTTCTTGGACTGATTTGAACCATCAGAATGCCGGCGGCAATGAACGCCATGGCAATGATGAGTTGCGGTGTAATCGGCTCTCCCAGCAACAGCCCGCTGAAGGTCACACCGGCAATGGGCATGATGAAGACAAATGCATGCAGGGCGGATACACCATAACGCTGGAGCAGCGTACTCCAGGCCACAAAGCCAAAAGCGGCGCTGATCAGGCTCTGGTAGGCAAATGCGCCGATCACCGTCGGATTGAGATCGAAAAGCATGCGTGCGTCCCACAAGAACGCAGCGGCGATGAAAATCGGCACCGAAAACAGCATGGGATAGAGCACCAGGTGGAACGGGGCGTAATCGTGGATGATGCGCTTGGTGTAAACAACATTGCAGGACCAGATGATCAGTGCCGCCAGGATGATCAGGTCGCCGCTGTAAAGCGAAGCGAAAAGCCCCTCGGCCCCATAGAACATGGCCGCCACGCCGATGAATCCCAGCACCATCCCGATCAGTTTCTTGGGCGTGATGCATTCGCCAGGGATATAGCGGTGAGAGAGAAGCAGCACCAGAAACGGCAGCAGGTTGGAAATCAAGACCCCTCTTGAGGCGTAGGTTCGCTCCAGCCCCAGATAAAAGAGGCAGAGCTGAATCGTAAACCCGACAGAGACGATCAGCAGCTGAGGGGCCTGGCCGGGCAGGATGCGAAACGATCGACCGGTGAAATAGGCCCAGCCTGCAATGGCGGCCGCCGCTAAGGCGAAGCGAAGGCCGGCGGTCGTCAACGGTCCCATGCCGGCCAGGGTCAGCTTGATGGCCACGGTATTGCCACCGAAGATCAACGTCAGCAATACCGCAAAGACCCCGGGCAGAAAGGTCATATCCCTGTTGTCTGAAGCCATTCGAGGCCTACCCGGCTTTATTGGCTGGTTGAAGCCATGGATGATCTGGCGGCCTATCCGTTAGGTTAACCGGCGCCTTGGACTCCGAGCCCAGGGGGATATCATCACCCTGGGGATGAGTCAAATGGTGTTTCTGGGCAGGTTCGGGCGCGCTTGATGAAGCGAAAAGGGCCACTTTGACGTGGCGGTCGATCGTGAGCGGGTATTTTTTTTCCTAGGAACGAGACAACTAGGTCAACTGGTTACCCTCACTGCACGGGGACTGGCCTGAAGCGCCCAGAACAACCTATTGAAATAAAAATAAATATCGGATTAACACGATGATATGGCTTGGTTGGCATTTCGTTTGCTTATGACCAAGGGTTATCATCTCAAGACATCAATCCGGAGCGCCTAAACCATGCAGAGGCCCATGCTCGATGATACACCCTACATCATCGTAGACGACCGGAGAATTGCCCCCATCTACCGGGGGGCCATCTCCCATTCGGGACGGGCTGAACTGCCTCCAGAGGACGATCGGCCCTTCGGGGTGGTCGATCGCGTCACCCTTTCCCAAGCGGCCCTGGACGCGTGCCGGTGCGCTCAGGAGGCGGCCGCCAGCAAACAACCACCGGCTGCCTTGTTGACCGAATTACCCCACGGCCGTCGCTGACCAAGCGTTTTTTTTGAGAGGCGATTCAGGGCCCGGCCTCAACGGGCGGTGGATGGCTGTTGTTTGAGCCAGGCTTCGATGGGCCGCCGGGGTCTTCAGAATGGGATGTCTTCCGACTCCTCATCCATGGTCTCGGAAATCTGCTGGATCACAGCACTTTTGGTGCCCGATTGGAAAAGGGTGGTCAGTGCCTGCAGGGCATCGTAACCCTGGTCCATGGTATTCATGTGGAAATCCTGAACCAGCAGGGAAAACCGTTCAATGTCGGTTTCCTTGAGACAGGCATCGGTGTAAAAATGGATCAGTTCGCCCAGCATGCTGTCAAAGTCACTGAAGTAGGCCAGGTCGTCAAGCAGGTCCGGGTCGGTTGGATCAGCGGCCAATCCTTGCAGCAGGATCGATTTTAAATGGGGATTGGCAAGCTTGAAGTACTTACGGATCAACGGCAGATTGGATGTGTCCGAGTAGCGCTCTTCCAGGTAGGCATCCAGAATCTTTGGGGTGACCGGTCCGCCGCTATCCAAAAAATGGACCAGCCGGCGCTGGTTTTTTGTTTCGGGTTGCGCCGCCCGTTCTTCCCGGTCCTCTTCCTCGTAGAGCAGGTCGTAGTCATCTTCCCGCCAGTCAAGGCCCACCTCCTCCAGCCGCTCCCGATAGTCCCGGGGGTGGTTTTTAATGATCTGGCGGACCTGTTCCATGCGGTCGGCGGGCTCATCCGCTTCGAAGAAAAAGCCGTTGAAAGCGGCATCGATCTCCGGGTCGCCGTCTGGTTCGGCCGATCCGGTGATGCAGGTGAAACAGCCGTATCCGGCAACAGCCGAGCCGGCTACCCACAGGGGGTTGCCGCAAGCGCAGCGGACACCCTGACGCCAGGCGGCCAGGGCGTCTTCGACTGCGGCGCGAACCACATCGCCGTCGGCGGCTTGGTTGTTTCGCAGGTACTGTCTTACGAACTGGTCTAAGCGAACGGGCACAAAACCGGACATCGACATGCCATCCAACCTGTCTTGACAGTTAAACCACCCCCACGGGCCTGTTTCCGATGCAAAGGGAAGCCGCCGGCCCGTCCTTTTCTTTTCCGGCTTTTGGCACAACCGGTGGGCGTCGTCAAGTGGTTGCCTGCATCGCAGCCGGCATCGATCGGAAAAATGGTTGTCCTGCAAAAGGATTTGGCAATCCCGGTTTGGCCATGGTTTGACATCATTGGGGCGGTGTTTATATTGGTTCTGCAAAATATGGACCAAATATAACTTTCGCTTATTGAAGGAGGAAATAATGCGGTTTGACCGATTTACCCTCAAGTCGCAGGAGCTGATCCAGAGCGCCCAGGCCCTGGCATCCACCCACGCTAATCAACAGATCGAGCCCGAGCATCTTCTGGCGGCCATGCTCAATGAAAAAGAGGGGCTGGCGCGGTCGGTTTTCAAGAAGCTGGGTGTTTCCGGCGACGCCATCGCCGCCGCGGCGGCCAAAGCCATCGACCGGCTCCCCAAGGTCAGTGGTGGGGGGGAGATCTATTTTTCAGCCGCCGCCAGGGCGGTTCTTGAAACCGCATTTACGGAAGCCGGCACTATGAAGGATGAATATACCAGCATTGAACACATCCTGCTGGCCCTGTGCGACCAACAGACGGGAGCCGCATTTACTATCCTTTCCGGCGCCGGTGTGAACCGGGAGGTCATTTTAAAGGTGCTGATGGAGATCCGGGGCAATCAGCGCATCACCGACCCCAACCCCGAAGAGAAATACGAGGCGCTGAAGAAATTCAGCCGTGATTTGACCGAAATGGCTCGCAGCGGCAAGCTGGACCCGGTCATCGGGCGCGACGATGAGATCCGTCGCATCGTCCAGGTGCTCTCCCGTCGCACCAAGAATAACCCGGTGCTGATTGGCGAGCCCGGGGTCGGCAAAACCGCCATTGTGGAAGGCCTGGCCCAGCGCATTGTGGCCGGCGATGTGTCTGAGAGCCTCAAAAATCGGCGCTTGGTGGCGCTGGACATGGGGGCGTTGATTGCCGGAGCCAAATACCGCGGCGAATTCGAAGACCGTCTCAAGGCGGTGCTCAAGGAGGTTGAAAAGGCCGAAGGTGATGTGATCCTATTCATCGACGAACTGCACACCCTGGTGGGTGCCGGTGCCAGCGAGGGGTCCATGGACGCATCCAACATGCTCAAGCCCGCCCTGGCACGGGGCACCCTGCGTTGTGTGGGGGCTACCACCTTGAATGAGTACCGCAAATATATCGAGAAGGATGCGGCCTTGGAACGGCGCTTCCAGCCGGTGCTGGTGCGCGAACCGACCGTGGAAGACACCGTCTCTATTTTGCGAGGGTTGAAAGAAAAGTACGAGGTGCACCACGGCGTCAGAATCAAAGATTCGGCCATTGTTGCCGCAGCCGCCCTCTCGAGTCGCTATATCACCGACCGCTTTCTGCCCGACAAGGCCATCGACCTCATCGATGAGTGCGCCTCCAAACTGCGCATTGAAATCGACTCCATGCCGGTTGAGATCGACGAAATCCAGCGCAAGATCCTGCAGTCCGAAATCGAGCGCGAAGCCCTGAAAAAAGAGACCGATCCGGCTTCCAGGGATCGTCTGGCCAAGTTGGAAGACCTTCTGGAAACCATGCGCGCCCAGATTGCCGATATGAAAACGCACTGGGAAAATGAAAAACGTCTGATCCAGACCATTCGCACCGTCAAAGAATCCCAGGAGCAATTGGGAATCGAGGAGCAGCGTGCTGAAAGGGCGGGCGATCTGGCGCGGGTGGCCGAACTGCGCTACGGCAAGAGCAGCGAACTGAAAAACCAGCTGGAGCGGGCCAAAAAAGAGCTCGAGACCCTTCAGGCCGAGCGCAAGATGCTCAAGGAAGAGGTGGACGATGAAGATATCGCCGAAGTGATTTCCCGCTGGACCGGCATCCCGGTAAGCCGCATGCTGGAGAGTGAACGCCAGAAACTGGTGCAGATGGAACAACGGCTGGGTCGACGGGTCATCGGCCAGCAAGAGGCAATCGGGGCGGTTTCCAACGCGGTTCGCCGGGCGCGTTCGGGTCTGCAGGATCCCAACCGGCCCATCGGCTCATTCATCTTCATGGGCCCCACCGGCGTGGGCAAGACCGAACTGGCCAAGGCCCTGGCTGAATTTCTTTTTGATTCCGAGCAGGCAATGGTGCGTATCGACATGTCTGAATTTATGGAAAAACATTCGGTGTCGCGCTTGATCGGTGCCCCGCCGGGCTATGTGGGCTACGACGAGGGCGGCTATCTCACCGAGGCGGTGCGCCGGAGGCCTTATGCGGTGGTGCTTTTCGATGAAATTGAAAAGGCGCATCCGGAGGTGTTCAACGTCTTGCTGCAGATCCTGGACGACGGCCGCATGACCGACGGCCACGGCAAGACCGTGGATTTCAAAAACACCTTGATCATCATGACCTCGAATGTGGGCAGCCACTATATCCAGGATCTGGGCGGGCGCGATCGTGAGGAGATGGCGCGGCGGGTGACCGAAGCCCTGCGGGCCAGCTTCAAGCCGGAATTCCTCAACCGCATCGATGAGACGATTATCTTCTTGAACCTGGAGCCGGAACAGATCGCCCGGATCGTGGAGATTCAGATCGGGCGTTTGGCCGATCGCTTGGCCGATCAGAACATCGACCTGATTCTCTCGGATTCAGCCCGCGCGCTCATCGTCCGCCAGGGTTTCGACCCGGCCTATGGCGCCCGCCCGCTCAAGCGGGTAATTCAGAAACAGATTGAAAACCCCCTGGCCATGGAAATCCTGGAGGGCAAAATTTCAGCTGGCGCCCGGCTGAGCGCCGAGGCCGAAGGGGAGCGGATTGTTTTTCGTCAGGTGTGATTCCATTTCCCGTTGCCGCGCCGATGGCGCGGCAACGGGAAATGGATAACCGGTTCTTTGGAGGGTCTCTTTATCCTTCAAGATGCGGCCAGGACCGCAGCACCTGATTGTGATGGTTTCGGATGGTGATGGATACGCCGTGATCGCCGTCCAGGCGATGGGTTGCGCAGCTGATTCACGGGTCGTAGGCGCGCACCGCCATTTCGATCTGGTTCAGGATGCCTTCGTCGACCTGACCGTCCTTGATCAGGCTGCGGGCGGCCTGGTTGACGCTCATGTTCATGGGACCCAGGTTGTGGGTGGTTCCCACGATCAGGTTGGCGTGGGCGATGAGGCCGTTGTCGTCCGTGGTGTAGTCGTGGATCAAGCTGCCCCGGGGCGCCTCCACACAGCCCACCCCCCGGCCGGCCTTGGGTTCCACCGGGGCGCGCACATTGGGGTCGGTGATCTCGGGGTCCTGGAGAATCTCGATCGCCCGTTCGCAGGCGTAGACCTCCTCGATCAGCCGGGCATAGTGGTAGAGCAGCGTGGCCTGGGCCGGCCGGCCGAACAGGCCGCGGAATTCCTCCAGCTCGGCCTGGGCCCTGGAGGTGGAAATGCGGTCGGCCACGTTGATGCGTGCCAGGGTGTTGGCCCGGTAGATGCCTTTGGGATGGTCCAGGTCCATGGAAAAGCCTTCGTTCCAGAAGCGGGCATAGGGATATTTGCCGTAGGAGTTGGGCTCGACGTGCTCGCCGATGTAATCCACATAGTCCCTGGGTGCGAAATCGGTGTGGCTGCCGTCGGGTTTCATCATGCGCAGCCTGCCGTCGTAAAGGTTCAGCGCTCCGTTGTCGTCTACCGTGCCCAGAAAACCGGTGGTGATCACCCCCAGGGTCTGAATGGCATCCATATATTTGGGGAAGACCTCTTTTTTGGCAAAATCGATGGTAAAGAGGGCGAAATCGAGGATTTCCCCCATCTTTTCGAGGATGTCCCGTCGCTCTTCCTCTTGCAGCGGCTTGGCGAATCCGCCGGTCACGCCCGCCACGGGGTGGATGGTTTTGCGGGAAAACTTGTCCAGAATCATCTTGGCCATCTGGCGGGTTTTGACCACCCGCAGCGCCAGCTCGGGATTGGCCTGGGCGATGCCGATGACATTGCGCACGGCGTAATCGGCCGTGGGGCCAATGACAAAGTCGGCCGCGGCCAGGAAAAAGAAGTGCAACAGCTTGTCCTCGGCGTGGGCGATGGTCTGCATCAACTCTCGCAGTTTGCTGCCGGCCGGGGGTGGCGTGACGCCGAAACAGCCGTCCACGGCTTTATTGGAGGCTAAGTGGTGGTGCCAGGGGCAGATGCCGCAGATGCGGCTGACAATACGCGGCACCTCCTCGGCCGGCTTGCCCTCGATGAACTTTTCAAACCCCCGCAGCGACATGTAGTTCAGCGCGGCATCGGCCACGTTGCCGCTCTCGTCGAGCGTGATGCCGATGGACGCGTGGCCTTCGATGCGGGTGATCGGTTGGATGGTAATGACCTGGGACATGGTGGGCGGTCTCCTTGGTTGGGGTCTGATTCCGGTCCGTCAGCGATCAAACGGGTTATGTCTGCCTACCGGATCGGTGGGCGCAAACGGCCGTGGCCGCCGGAAAAACGCAGCAGGGATACGCTTTCGGGCAGCGATGTCACATCGATGCCATTGGAGGCCAGGGCGTTGAGCATGTCCAGGCGCTGGTTGCCGTTGGGTTGCACCGGTCCGTAGCATCCGCGGCACGGCACCCGCGCCGAGATGCAGCGGGGCAGGATGCCATCGCCCCCGCAACCGGCCCGGGTAACCGGCCCCATGCACATCAAGCCCTGTTCGAGCAGACAGCGCATCTGATCGAGGGGATCGGCCACGGCACCGTATGTGGGGGCCTGCAGAAACCGCCGCAGCTGCTTCAGTTCGCCCTTGCCCTCCCGTTGGGTGGGGCAGGTGTCGCAGACGCTTTTTTCCGGCAGCACCGCCGGCCGGCCCTCGACCAGCGCCACCAGGGCCGAGAAGATGTGGTCGGGGTGGGGCGGGCACCCGGGCATGTAAATGTCCACCGCGATGCCTTCGTCCAGGGCTTTGCAGGTTTCCAGCAGGGGCGGCAGCCCCCGGCTGGGGAAGGCCTCCGGTGCATCGGTGGTCTCGGTGGCGTAATAGCGCTGCATGATCTCCTGGTTGGTGAAGCTGTTGGCCAGGCAGGGAATGCCGCCGTGGGTGGCGCAGGTACCCAAGGCGATGATCACGTTGCAGCTTTTGCGGAAGGCCTCGGCCACCTCGACATGCTCCCGGTTGCGCAGCCCGCCCGAAAGGATGCCCACATCCGCTTCGGGTATGGTGATGTGCCGTTGGTCGCCCCGTTGGCCGAAATACTTGTGGTCCATCAGGGCCGGCAGGTGAACGAACTGAGCCACCTTGAGCACGTCCAGCAGCCGTTCGCCCATGTCTACGATAGAGATCTCGCATCCGGAACAGGAATTGAGCCAGTCACTTGCCACCTTGACAGTCATAAACGCACCTCCGAGGGTTATCCGACCGTTTTGGGCCGGTTTTCCCTATCCTTTGATGGTAATTGACTTCGCACCCAGTTCGCGGCGCGCCCGGCGCGCCTGCTTGCGTTTCTGGCCCGACCACTTGCGCACCAGGCCGAGGGCGTCGGTGGCGTAGCTGGGATTGTCCTTGTGGTCGAACTCTTCGATAATGCCGGCGCTTCGGGCATCGGCCAGACTGGCCCGGCCCAAAGGGGTGCGCGAGATCACCGTGGTCCAGCCTTCGGCGGCACCGATGCCGCCGAAGCTGAGATCGGCCAACTCGTTGGAGTAGTCGGCGCAGAACTGGCAGGCATAGCGGCGAATGGCGCCGAGATCGTCAAGGGGGATGGATTTGACCGCTCCGGAGGTCAGGTGCAGGGTCAGGGCCTCCTTGATGTTGACTTTGCGCACCTCATCCCAGGCGAAGCCGCCCATGTCGGCCAAGCGGGCGCGCTGGGCGTCGCCAAAGACAAAATTGCCCGAGCAGAAGAGCCCCAGGCAAAGTTTGATGGCGTCGGATGGCACCAGGTCCATGGCCTGCATCCGCCGCACCGCATTGATTTGGCAGGGGGTCCCCACCAGGGCGACCCGATGCAGCCCCCTTTTGACCATCGGATCGAACTCTTCGATGGAGGAGAAAGTCATGTACTGTTCGCTGAACTGCTGCATGCCATGGGAGGTATCGAAGAAAAAGCCGGCCGCGGCGATGATCTCTCGACGGGTGGTGGCCAGGAAGGGCTCGCGTTGAAACGGGCCGACTTGTCGGGCCACGATGGCGCCGTCGATGCGCCCGCGGTCGAACAGGTGCACCAGCAGACCGGTGACCACGCCGCCGTCGGTGGCCCGGGACAAAATGGGCGCCTCGGTGACGCGGGCCACCGAGGTCTCAATGATCCGGCCGATGGGTTCACCCCATCCGGCCCGGCGTTTGGCTTCGGCCTCCAATTCGTCGATTTCGGGGCAGATGGCGTGGCACAGTCCGCACTCGATGCACTTTTCGATCTCATCGTAAACCGGCTTGCCGTCCGCATCGATTTTCAGGGCCCCGTAGTTGATGGCGGTGCAGAAGGTCACGCAGCCGCCGCAGCGGTGGCATAAACCGGGTTTTTGCACCTCTTGGATCAGGTTGAAAAAGGTTTTCATGGCGCCTCCTGGCGGCTAAAGATGAAAGGCCTACAAGCCGAGTTCCGCCAAATCCGGTCCCAGATAGACCCGTTCGTTTTCCCCCAGCACACCCATGGCCAGGCAGAGGATGGTCCAGAGGTGGACCGTGTGGTAGGCGCCCTGGAAGTGGGCCGCGATATCGTGCACCTGGGCGTGACAGTTGTGGCAGGGGGTGACGCAATAGGCGGCGCCGGTGGCCTGGATCTGGTCGAATTTGGTGCGGCCGAAGCTTCTGCGGGCATCGGGGAAGCCGGCCTGCAGAAAACCGCCGCCGCCGCCGCAGCAGTAGTTGTTGGAACGGTTGGGGGTCATGTCGACAAAGTTCTCTTCCCCCACGGCGGTCCTGAGTACGAAGCGCAAATCCTCGGCCACCGGATCGCCCAGGCTTTTGCGCACCAGCTGGCAGGGGTCCTGGCAGGTGAACTTGACCTTGAGGTCCTTGTTCCAGTCGCTGTTGATCTTGAGCCGGCCGTCGCGGATCAATTCGGCGTAGAGGGTGATGATGCTTTTGATCTCAAAACGGTGGGGGATGTTGAATTTTTTCAGTCCGACCCGGACTGCGAACAGTTCGTGCCCTCACTCGGTGTTGAGCCAGTATCGGCACCCCAGGTCATCCACGGCCTTGGCCTTGGTGCGTACGATCCATTCCCAGCTTTCATCATCGGCAATGAACATGCAGTAATTCTCAGCCGCCCAGCCCTTGGAGCCGTAGGTCCAGTCCACGCCTGCCAGGTGCAGGACTTTCCACAAGGGAACCATCTCATCGGCCTCGGTAACCGGTTCGCGCGAGTTTTGGTTGAGAAAATAGGTGGCCCCCTGCTTGTCCATGGGCACGGCCATATTTTCGAAACCGGGCTGGCTCTGGCGAACCTCATCGGCCATGTCGGAGACCACGAAGCGCCAGTCCTTCTCGCTGGCACCCATGGCGCTGCAGGTATCGCTGCGCAGGGCCATGTCGCACGATCCCAGAATGCCCTTGGGTCGCTTCTCCCGGGGCCAGCTTTTGCGGATGTTGAAGACCAGCTGGGGGATGTCGATGCGCATGGGGCAGACATAGATGCACCGCTGACACAGGGTGCAGTACCAGGCCCATGGGGTTTTTAGGATCTGCTCGTCCATGCCCAAGGCGGCCATGCGCAGCAGCTTGCGCGGATCCAGGCCCTCGAGTCCCGTGGCCGGACATCCCGCGGCGCAGGCGCCGCAGGTCAGGCAGGCATTCAGGTTGCCGCCGTCGGGAAGGATCCGCATGACCTGGTCCTTGAAAAGACTTCTCTTCTCTTTTCCGAGAGATAGCGTTTGGGTTGCCATAAGGACTCCTCAATGAAAGGTGGTGGGTCTTTGGTCGACCCTTTCCGGTCAACTCGCCGCCCGTTCGGCCTGACGCGGTTGGTGGGGACCCAGGGCCGCGATTTTTTCGGTAAAGCGGGTGACGACCTCGGCAAAGCGCGGTCCTTCGGCCGAGGAGACCCACTCGATGGCGAAGCGTTGGGGATCAATACCGCTGTCTTGCAATACGATCTGGATTACGTGGGCGCGGGCCAGGGCTTTGTGATTACCTTCCAGGTAATGGCATTCACCCAGGTGTCAGCCCATGACGATGACACCCTCGGCCCCCTGGCCGAAGGCTTCCATTACCAGTTCCGGGTGAACCATGCCGGTGCACATCACGCGCACCGCCCGCATGTTGGGGGGATACTGCAGTCGCGACACCCCGGCCAAATCGCCGCCGGCATAGGCGCACCAGTTGCAGAGAAATCCGATGATGACGGGTTCGTGTCTTGCTGGCATTGGCGTTGCTCCTGTTTACGGTTATTGAGTGACGGGGCAGCCCGGTTTTCAGCTCTTGGTCGTCGGCGGCCCGATTTCGGTTGATCAACTATACATCGACGCTCTGCAGGGCGGCGCTGACCTGGGCCCGCAACTGTTCGAGGCTGAACCCTTGGACATTCACGCCGCCTTTGGGACAGGTGGCCGCGCACAGTCCGCAACCTTTGCACAGGGCCGGGTCGGTGGCGATCATACGGCTTTTGCGCCCGTTGCCGGCCGCGGCCTCCTCGGTCAGCCGGATGGCGCGGTAGGGGCACACGTCCAGGCAGAGGGCGCAGCCGTCACACTTTTCGGTCACCGCGGACTTGAGGGCATCGAGCTGCAGCTCCTTTTGGGCCAGCAGCACACCGGCCCGGGAAACCGCGGCCTGGGCCTGGGACAGGCTCTCCTCAATCGGTTGGGGGTAGTTGGCCATGCCGCACACAAAGAGTCCGTCCACCGCCATGTCCACCGGACGCAGCTTGGGGTGGGCCTCGTTGAGAAAACCGTCCACATTGAAGCCGCACTTGTACAACGCCACCAGGTCGTCGGTCGGGTTGGGCGTGACCGCGGCGGCCAGCACCAGCTGGTCGACCTGCAGCTGCAGCGGTATCTGTAAAATGGGGTCGCTGCAGGCGATGGTGAGGTGCCTGGCATCGGCTGTGACCACCGGTTTGTTCTCCAGCGTGTAGCGGATGAAGATCACACCCAGGTCGCGGGCCAGTTTGTAGGACTCTTCCCGCTTGCCGTAGGTGCGGATGTCGCGATAAAGCACATACACGTTCATGCCGGGGTCGCGCTGCTTGAGTTGGATGGCGCTTTTCATGGTGTGGGTGCAGCAGATGCGTGAACAGTACATGCGCCGACTGTCCCGGGAGCCCACGCACTGGATGAACGCGATTGCGCTCATTCCTCTCAGCTGAGTGGGCCCGGCGTTGAGTCGGTCGTCAAACTCCAGGTGGGTCAGCACCCGCGGGTCCTGGCCGTAGAGATATTCCTCCGGCCGGCTCTCACTGGCCCCCGTGGCCAGGATGGCGGCCCCGTAAGTGATATCCTGGGTCTGCCCGTCAACTTCGACCTGGCTGACGAAACTGCCGACCGACCCAATGGCGGTCTTGAGCCGGGCGTTAGTCAGGACCGTGATCTGGTCGTGGCGGTGGACCTTGCTGATCAATCCCTCCAGCCAGGGGCGAACCGCCTCTCCCTTGGCCGTTGCGTTCAGGCTCCAGGCGTTGCCGCCTAAATGGTCGTTTTTTTCCAGCAGAACGCTCGGGTACCCCTGCTGGGCCAACCCCAGGGCGACGGTCATGCCCACCGCGCCGCCGCCGACCACCAGGGCCTTTTGAACCACCGGAACCGAGAGCCGGTCCAGGGAGGTGGCCAGGGCGGCTTTGGCCACGGCCATGCGCACCTGATCCTTGGCCTTGGCGGTGGCCATTTGGGGCGTTTTCTGATGCACCCAGGCATTTTGGTTGCGGATGTTGGCCATCTCGACCAGGTAGCCGTTGAGCCCGGCCTCCTGGAGGGTGCTCTGAAAGAGGGGCTCATGGGTCCGCGGCGAGCAGGCGGCGATGACGATGCGGTTGAGGCTGTGCTCGGCGATGCGGGCGGCGAGGATCTCCTGGGTGTCCGCCGAACAGGTAAACAGATTGTTCTCCACCAGGACCACGTGGGGCAGATCCCGGGCGTAGCGGGCCACTTCGTTGACATCGATCACACCGGCGATGTTGACGCCGCAGGAGCAGACAAATACGCCGATGCGCGGCTCCTGAGCGCTGACGTTCGTTTCCGGGGGGTAGCTTTTGCTGCGGCTCAGGGAGCCGCGAGCCGCCTGCAGGGCCTGGGCGGCGGCGGCCGCGGCGGCGGAGGCCTGGGTGACCGATCGGGGGATGGCCTTGGGTGCCTGGAATGCGCCGGTGACGAAAACCCCCGGTCGGGTGCTGTGGACCGGTGACAGGTTGGCGGTGCGGGCAAAGCCGTAGGCTTCCAGTTCGATGCCGAAGATTTCGGCCAGTTGGCGGGTCCCCTCGGTCGGCTCCAATCCTACCGATAGGACGGCCAGATCAAAATCCTCCGCCTTGAAGGCCCCGTCCTCGGTCACGTAGCGCAGGTGCACGCCGTTGCCACCGGGGCCGGCTTCGATGGTGTGGGGCCGGCTGCGCAGAAAACGGACCCCTTTCTCCCGGGCGCTGTCGTAGTAGCGCTCGAACTCTTTGCCCGGGCTGCGCATATCCATGTAAAATACGGCCTGATCGACGCTGGCGCCCCCGGCATGTTCACGGGTGATCAGCACCTGTTTGATGGCATACATGCAACAGACGCTGGAACAGTAGGCATTGTCGCAGCGATTGGTGTTGCGGGAGCCGACACACTGGATCCAGGCGATCTTGTGGGGCGCGGTCTGGTCCGAGGGTCGCAGCACATGCCCCATGCAGGGCCCGCCGGCGGAGAGCAGGCGTTCATATTCCATGCTGGTGACCACGTCGCTGATGGTCCCGTAGCCGTAGAAATCCCAACCCGAGGGGTCGAAAGGCCGGAAGCCCGGCGCCAGGATGACCGATCCGGACTGCAGCTGAACGACTTGCGGCTGGTCATCCAGATGGATGGCGTCGGTGGGGCAGAACTTTTCGCAGGCACGGCATTTACCCCGGGTGAAGTAGATGCAGTTTTCACCATCGATGGCGTATTTCAAGGGCACGGTCTGAGGATACTTGATGTAAGCCGCCTTGCGCTTGTTAAGGCCCATGTTGTACTCGTCGGAAACTTTTTTGGGGCACTTTTCGGCGCAGGCACCGCAGGCGATGCACTTGTCCATGTGGATGTAGCGGGGGTGCTTCTTGACGGTGACGGTGAAATTGCCGACCTGGCCGTCAAAACCGATCACTTCAGACAGGGTGTGGATCTCGATGTTTAAGTGCCGACCGCACTCGACCAACTTGGGCGAGATAATTCACATGGCACAGTCGTTGGTGGGGAAGGTCTTGTCCAATTGGGCCATGGCGCCGCCGATACCGGCGCTGCGTTCCACCAGGTGGACGAAATAGCCCGAGTTGGCCAGGTCGAGACTGGCCTGAATGCCGGCGATGCCGCCGCCGACGACCATGACGGACCCAATGGGGTTGTCTGACATATGCACCTCGCTTTGAATGGGTGGATGGTGGGGCACGATTGGCGTGGCGGCCCGCTTTGCCGGTGGGTCGGGTGGCGAGCGGTCGGTGGCCGCCTTGCGGGGAAGGTGGGCCTCTGCGCAGAAGCGCTGCCATTCCGCTTCCTCGATCAGGTATCGTTTGCCGACGGTGGGTGCGGCATTGAGCTTGCCGCTTTTGATCCAGTTGGCGATGGTGTTGCGGTGGACGCCCAACTGCTGGGCCAGCTGACCGATGCGAATCTTAATCATTGGCAGGCTCCATTTTGGGTCGATGGGTCAACGGTGCCTGGGAGATCACCGCCATGATGCGGCGGCTCATTTCCGGAACGGCTGCAGCCACCGCCGGCGACAATCCCGGTCGGACTTCAGACGGCAGCTCGGCCGTCTGCACCACCAGGATCCGTACGGTGACATCCGTCCCTTCCTGGATCTCTTTAAGCATGTTGGTGGTTGGAAACTGGTGCAGGGAAAAATCGCTGATTTTGGCTGGATGGATCTCATTCACATCGATTTCGTGGATCTGACCCGGCATCCAGCCTTCCAGGTCCATGGCATCGACGATGACGATCAGTTGCGGCTTGTCTGGAGAGAGGAGCATATCGAAGAGCAGGCCCCGGATGGATGTGCCGATATCCACACAGGCCACGTGTTCGGGCAGCTCGTGGTGGGCCGTGAGGTGGTCGATGACACAGGGGCCGAAGCCATCGTCACCGAACAAGGGATTCCCGCAACCAAAAACAAGACACGGCGCCGTGTGAATCGAATCGTTCATGCAAAACCGGCCTGATTGGGTGTGGTACACGTTGGATGTGAATGACAATGACGCTCTTTATGGGCCAACATCCAATCAATATTCGTGCCGCCTTGTTAAAAATTTTTTTTCAATTAATTCAATTAATTAGAATCGCGCGGTCCATTGCACAGTTGGCACAAATGGGGCAATTTAACCCCGTTTATGCCAACTGTGCAAAATGTGCAAGGATAACGATGAAATACGGTGGTAGGTAATTTTAGGATCATTATGGGGTTAAAAAACCCCATATTAAACCATCCCCTAGTGAGACCAGCCGAGATACCCAAGGCCTGGAAAGGGCGTTCTTCAAGACGCTGGTACCCTTTGGCCACAAGTGCTGCCGGCGGGCTGGTCATGGCGCGGTTTTGCTTGACAGGTAACCCAATTTATTGTTTTCAAGAGAAAACGAAGTCATGCTCCAGTCAGGGTGGTGGATGGATGCCGGTTGTAATTGCTGCATCAGCCGGCGATTGGTCTTGAGGCGCGGCCTGGGCCCCGGATGAAATCGGTTTCGCGTTCAAAGCCGGCCGGCGCTCCCGAGGAAACCTCCTTTACACAGGCGGTCCAATGACCCGATTACTGGTCAAGTTCAAGGACAGAACGATCAAGGAGCTGACTCTCGATCGCTTCGACACGGTTTCCATCGGTAGAAACCCCAACCATCACCTGGTGATTGACAATTATGCGGTTTCGGGAGATCACGCCGTTATCCGCAAAGCCGGCAATCGACATGTTCTCACCGATACCGGCAGCAAAAATGGTACCTTCCTGAATGGCGTGGCTGTCCAGCAGGTGATTCTCAAGAATGGGGATGTCATTACCATCGGTAAGCACACCTTGGTTTTCCTGGAACGGGGGCGGCTGCGGACCAGGCCCGGACAGGGCGGTTTAAAAACCACGCCGCTGCCCAACGACCCCGGTCCGGACCACACCTTGTTCATGGACACCGACCGCTACCGCCGAATGTTGGTTGAAAGCGGGGATCTTCCTGAAACACCCCCGATACCGGCCCACGTGGCCTTCCTGGCCGGCGGAACGGGTCGACTCGACCTGGCCAACAGCCTGTTCACCATTGGTAGAACCCACCGCTGTGACATCGCGATCGGCGGTTTTTTTTCCTTCCTGGCCGGCGACCCGGCTGCAGCCATCAGCAAGACTTCCCAGCACCACTATATCAGCTGTGTCGGCGGCTGGATCCGACCGAAGGTCAACGGCCGCACCATTCGGGGTCCGGTTCGTCTGCGGGATATGGATGTCATTAAAGTCGGTGCGGTGGTGCTTCGGTACGCCGCCGGCGGCCAGGAATAAAACGGCGCAGATTTGTTGGCGAAGTGGCTGACGCGAAGGTGAACGCGGTTATGAAAAAATGGATCCTTGTGGTTGGGTTCTCAGCGTGTTGCGTCGCTGTAACCGCCCTTTGGAAAGTGGACGTTGTCTCGGACAGTCGGGTTATCTACATCCAAGGGGGTGATCCGGTTCTTGCCGACAGCGTTACCCAATCCGATCAGTTCGTCTTTTTTGAGGCCGCCGGCCAGTCCGGTATGTTTATGAAAAATGATGTCACCTCTGTCGGAACCATCCAGGTAAGCAAGCAAACGACCGTGTTGGCCATTGCCGATCAGCACAAGCGCCGATTATTATCGGGACTGGGGTTCAATCACCCAACAATTCAGGCCGCTGACAGCCGGCTGCTGGTTTTTTTGATAATCCTGGCGGCGGCATCCGCGCTGATGCAGGTGAGCCGGGTGATTATCGCTGTCGTGAGAAACCAAAACGCTGCCCCTTCGCTGGCCGGGCCAGTCCGGCAACCGGCGACCGACACGATCGGCGCATTCTCCGCAAAAATTCTGGAAACCTCTGATTTTCGGGACATTGCCATGTTTTTCCTTGAATTATTCAAACTTCAGCATGGCCTGAAAGCAGATGCGCCCGCGCGCTTTTCCCTAACAGCGGCTTCGGCACGCCGCAAAATGAAGGTTTTTGAATTGGGTGTCCAGGGCGACGGGGATTGGCTGACCCGCCGAATATCCGTCGGGCCATTGGGCGAGGAGACCGGCAGCAAGAGTAAATGCTTTTTCGTCATCTACGACACCCCGATGGTAGTCAAGGTGCCGCCGCTGCCGGTCACGGATGTGACCCGGTATGTCACGGACATTCGACGAGACGTCGATATCGCCGCCCAGCTTCTGCCGATCAGCTGTATTGTGCCCCGGGTGTCTGTGGTGCTCAAAAAAATTAAAAAATTGCCTTATGCAGCCGGTTTAACCGAGGACCAGCTAGAAAAACAATATATTCGGTTAATTGAAGACAATCCACCCTATCAGCGCCACCTGAAAATTGGCGACCGCTTTGCCTTCTTCATGGAGCTGACCAACAGCTTCTTTTTGGGCCGGGTCATTGATGACCTGCACCGGTCCAAATACAGAATCGGCCAGGAAATTCGGGAAATGTCCGACCTGGCCTGGAGTCAGGAGGCGTTTACCGCCTGCTATGGATTGGAGTCCCTGCCTGTATTTGAACGGCTTCAAGCCCTGTACCGCGTCTGCGAGGCCGAGGTTGGATCCATCTTCAAGGAATCGGGGCGCACGGAGAAGATTCACCCCTTTCAAATTAAGAACTGGTTCCTCGCTGCGATTGCCGGGGAGCGACTCACGAAAAAAGAGACCGGTATCGAAGTGACGCTGCTGGGCCGAATCGAAACGGCCTTTTCAACTGTTTTCAAATCCAATCAGCAAACAGTCGACGATTTGATCCGGCTCTTGAGGGGGCGGCTGGAAACCAAAACCTTTTTGAAAAGTCGCCTGCAAATTCAAAATATTGCCGCCAGCCTGCTGCAGCTGCTCTGTCGGCTCAAAGACAGGCGCGTGGCGCTGCGTGACCTGAAACCGGACAACCTCTTTTTGGATGCCGACCCGAATCATTTCCCGGTCGTTCTGAAAAACCCGGCTGCTTTTTCCATGGGCGTCATCGATGTTGAGACGGCGGTGTCACTGATTCCCCTGCAGGACGGTACCATCGCCCAACCCGTTCTCGGGGGGACGCCGCTTTATGCCACACCACTCCATTTATTGGAAAACAGCACGATTTCGGCCTATTTTGGAAGCGTGGCCGACGTGCTTCATCTTCAGGACTGGCATGCCACCACCGCGATCCTTTTCAAGGTCATGACCGGCAGAAACCTGTTTCACCGCGCCGCCCGGTCCTTCCCGGAAGTGTTGAAGATTCTCAAATCCGGCCGCTCTAAATCGTCCCCCGGGGAAGCGATTGTCAAGGCCATGAGCCAGCATTTCTGGTCGGCTGCAGCGGACGATATCCAATCCCACTTGTCGGCCTACTCCGATGTCCTGAACCAGTTGGCCCTGGCGGTTCCCGCAGCGCTGATTCCGTCCCTCGGAGCGGAGCTGGCGCGTGAAAAAGCCTGCCTGCAAAGGGCGATCGGCCGGCATGTCACCTTGTGCCCCCTGTTCAGGTCTGAAAAAAACAGGCGCTTTCTGGCCGAGGCCTCCAGCGAGACTATCGTCCAGCAGATCGCCCGGTGGGAAAACGGGGAGTGGGTGAAAGCGCATCACCGCCCCATGGCGCCGAAAATGGTTGGTTTCCTGAAAAATCTGCATCGACTCAAGCAGGGCTTATCTGAAAAAAACAAGGCCATCGCCGCCTTGGCCATCCCACCGCATGAAGTCAGCGCCTTTGCGCTCATCGAGGCCATGTTCCAGATTGTTTTCAGATCCTTTTACAGAACCCGCTGGGGTAACGAAGACGTCGGGCGAAATAACCGTTTATGGATGGGCACTAGGGAGCGACTATGACGTCAGGCCGTGCTGTTTCATTTTGGTGAAGAGGGTTTTGCGGTTCACTCCGAGCAGGCGGGCGACCTTGCTGCGCTGCCAGCGGTTTTTGACCAAGGTCTGTTCAATCACCGTTCTCTCATAGGCGTCCATTAAGGACCGCAACTTTTCCGCGCAGTGAAGCCCCGAGAACTCGGCCGCCACCGGCGTTTCAAAGGGTGACGTCAGGTCGGTCATCAACTGGATCTTGTGCGAATGGCAGTAGCGAATGATGACGTTTTGCAGTTCGCGTACATTTCCCGGCCAGTCGTAATCCATCAGCTGGTTCATCGCCCGCGCATCGATCGGCGCAAGCCTTTTATTTCTACCGTAAAGCTGCATAAAGTGTTCGATCAGCAAGGACAGGTCGGCTTTTCGATAGCGCAGCGGCGGCAGATAAATGGAAAGAATATGAATCCGGTAGAAAAAGTCCTTGCGCATGCGCTGCGTGTCTATTTGTTCCTGCATGTCTCGATTGGTGGCCGCAATGATCCGGATGTTGGCGTACTCGACCTGGTTGGACCCCACCGGCGTAAAACCGCCCCCTTCGATGACCCGCAGCAGTTTAACCTGCATGTGGGGGCTGATTTCTCCGATTTCATCCATGAACAGGGTGCCCTGGTCGGCAAAGTTCACATAACCCTGCTTGTCGGCACCGGCTCCGGAAAAGGCACCTTTAACGTATCCGAAAAACTCGGACTCGACCAGGTTCTCGGGAATTGCGCCGCAGTGGACCGGTACAAACCGTCGCGAGTGCCGCAGGCTGGTGTCGTGGATGGCACGGGCCACCAACTCCTTGCCGGTGCCCGGCTCTCCATAGATCACCACCGTTGCATCGCAGGCCGCGGCCTGGGTGATCTGTTCGTAAACCGACTGCATGGCTTCACTGTTTCCGACCAGGGTGCCAAAGCGGTTGCGGAGGCTGGCGGTGGATTGCCGGCAGCGGTTCTGTGGCTGCGGGGCAAGGCCAACTTCAAGCCGTGACCGGTCAGCCGTCTTGCGGTCATGGATATCGGTCATCAGGGCCAGCATGGAGATGGATCCATCCCCGTGGTGGATGGGTGCGTTGACCATGCTGTACCAACGGTGGTCGACCGGGTTCTGAATTTCGAATCGGACCGTTTCACCGTTGAGCACCTGGTCATGCACACAGAACGGACAGACGGTCGGCCGGTTGAACAGCACTTCATGGCAGCGCTGGCCAAAGGCAGTACAGGCACACGTGGGTATCTGGCACGCAGTGGTCAGCCATGGCAAGCGCTGCGTGGGCCGGCAAGGCTGATGGGCATCGGGCGGACACGGGCAATCCTTCTGCAGTTCGGTTGCCAAACCCGCCGACGGGCAGAGGCCTGGCGCCTGCTGGGTGGAGACCCGGGGTGGCCGCTTGAGGAAATGGATGCAAAAGTCTTTTGAAACCAGAAAAACCAACCCGTCAAAGCTTTCCACCAGGTGGGTGATCAAGGCCTGGCTCTCACTGAATTGCGCCTCAACCTGCTTCGGCCGGGTGTTGTCGATCACCTTGACGACAGGCTTCGACCTTCCGAAAATTGGATCCATGGCATTCAAATTCCTCGTTTCTGGATAGACGCCATCTAACAATTCGGGTCCAAAAAGTCAATTGCCCCACTGCGGTGCGGGCTAGCGCGTCGGTTTTGAGCGGGGCCCCGATAACATGGGTTGTATTCCGGTCCGGATCATCATACCATGGCGCAACCACTCAAACGGTCTTTGCTTGAAGGGGGCGAGCTCACCATGGAAAGCCAAATCACCATCTTGGGGTCGGGAACCTGTGTCCCGTCGCTGCTGCGCAATCCCTGCTCCTTTTTAATGCTAACCGGCCAGGAAAAGCTGCTCTTCGACTGCGGGCCAGGGGTGATGCGCCGCCTGCTTCAAATCGGTGTCCCCATATTCGACATTTCCCATATCTTTCTCAGTCATTTTCACCCCGACCACAGTGGCGAATTGGCCTCCTTTCTCTTCGCATTGAAATATCCGGCCCCATCGCTCCAGAAACAGCCCTTGACCCTGGTGGCGGGACGGGGGTTCAACGCTTTTTTCGAAGGGCTGAAAAGGGTTTACGGAAACTGGATTGTACCGCCGCCCCATCTGTTCAGCATCGTTGAGCTGGAAACTGAAAAACCGGATCACTACGCATCCACATCGTTTGGTGTCACCTCCATGCCTGTGGCCCATCGCCCCGAAAGCTTGGCTTATCGAATTGTCGATGCCAATAACAAGGTGCTGGTTTACTCGGGTGACAGCGATGTTTGCGATGGTCTGACTACGCTGGCCGCCAAGGCCGATTTGTTGATCTGTGAATCGGCTTTTCCCGATGGCCAGAAGGTCGATGGTCATCTCACCCCCTCTCTGGCCGGCAGGATCGCCCAGAGCGCGGGTGTCAAGCGCTTGCTGCTGACCCATTTTTATCCGGTCTGCGAAGGGGCCGATATTGAAAATCAATGCCGAAGCACCTATAGTGGCCCGATTATCCTGGCAAGGGATCTGATGACCGTAACCCTTTAAGCGGCAGATATGCGGTATTTTCCGGTCAATCTTGATATTCGTGATCGACACTGCCTGGTGGTCGGCGGCGGACGGGTGGGTGCCCGCAAAGCAGGTGCTTTGCTGCAGTGCGGCGCCGCAGTGACCGTGGTCAGTCCGGTGATTTCGCCGCCGCTGGTAGAGCTGGCCGGCACAAATGCCCTGTCACTGAAACGGCGCCCCTATCGCCCATCCGATCTGGAGGGGATGTTTCTGGTTATCGGCGCCACCGACAACCAAACCCTGAATCGTCAGATCCATGATGATGCCAGAGGCCGAAATCTGCTCTGCAATATTGCCGACCGGCCGGAAATCTGCAACTTCATCCTGCCGGCCATTGTGAGGCGCGGTGACTTTGTGGTGGCGATTTCCACCGCCGGCAAAAGTCCCGCTTTCGCCAAACATATTCGCAAATGCCTCGAGACCCAATTCGGCCCCGAATATGGAACGTTGCTGAACCTGATGGGTGCCATCCGGGCCAGGTTGTTGGCTGATGCCCACGAGCCCGAAATTCATAAACCCCTGTTTGAACAGCTGATCGATGCAAATCTGCTGGGTCTGGTCAAAAATAACCAGGTTGACCGGATTGACCATTTACTGGAAAAGGTGCTGGGCCCCGGATACCGCTACGACCAGCTGATGCGATCCACCCAGTCGCCCCAGGAGTGACATGGCGTCCTTTTTTGTCATAACCACGATTGGTTATCTAATGAGCGCGGCCGGGTATCTCGGCTTCCTGGTATTCCAACGAACCTCGCTTCAGCGGATCGCAGCCGGACTGATGATGGTTGCATTTCTTTTGCATACCCTCTCACTGGTGTTTGGCGGCATCCGGTCGGGGAATTTTCCGGTCAACAACCTGCACGAGACCCTCTCAGTGACGGCATGGGCCATCGCGGCGGTGTTCCTGGCGTTTTATTTTGTTTACAAATTGAAAATACTGGGAGTTTACGCGGCGCCCCTGATTGCCCTGGTCATGATCGCCGCCTGCCAGGCGCCCAGCCCCCCGGCTCAGGATCCGCAGCTCTTCAAGAGCTGGTGGCTGGCGGCCCACATCGTTACGATTTTTTTGGGTAATGCGGCCTTTGCCTTGGCCTGCGGCCTGGGTTTTCTTTATCTGATTCAGGAGCGTTCCATCAAAAAGAAAACCCGCGGTTTTTTTTTCAGCCGCCTGCCATCCTTGGATCTGCTGGATGCCACGGGGTATGCCTGCCTGATGGTGGGGTTCTCGATGATCTCCATCGGCCTGATTACCGGTGTGGTCTATGCCAAAGCCGTCTGGGGGCACTTTTGGACCTGGGACCCCAAGGAGGTCTGGTCCGCCATCACGTGGCTCTTTTATGCGGCACTGCTGCACGGGCGGCTGGCTGTCGGGTGGCGGGGGCGGCGGGCGGCCGTCATGGCCATCATTGGGTTTGGTGTGCTGCTTTTCACTTTTTTTGGCGTCAACTTCCTGCTGGAAGGGCACCACAGACCCTTCACGGCCATCTGAGCCGATGAACCCATAACCAGGCGGCCCTTGCGGCGCCGGACGGCCCGGCTTGGGGGTCGACAGCGATCATGCACCATGCGCGATATTGTACTGCTCGGGTTGAATCATAAAACCGCATCGGTTGACGTTCGGGAGTGCATCGCTTTTTCACCGGACGAAATCGACCGGGCGTTGATAATGCTCCGGGACCATCCCGCCATCGGTGAATCGATCCTCTTTTCAACCTGCAACCGTATCGAGATGCTGATGGTTGTCGAAGCGTGTGAGCCAGCCGTCGCCGTCGCCAAACAGTTTATCACCGATTTCAAGCAGGTGCCGCTTTCCCAGTTCGAACCGGCGTTGTACCAATATGTCGGCGATGATGCGGTCCGCCACACGTTTCAAGTCGCCGCCAGTTTAGACTCCATGGTGGTGGGCGAACCCCAGATCCTCGGTCAGATGAAGGAAGCCTATCGCAAAGCCACCCTCGAAAAAACTTCGGGTGTGATCCTGAACAAATTGCTTCACAGAACCTTCTTCGTGGCCAAGAAGGTGCGTACGGAAACCGGTATCGGTGATCACGCGGTCAGCATCAGTTACGCCGCCATCGAATTGGCTAAAAAGATCTTCGGGGATCTTGACGGCAAGCGGGTCATGCTCATCGGTGCCGGCGAGATGGCCGAACTGGCGGTGGAACACTTGATCCGCAATCGCGTTGCCGCCGTTACGGTGGCCAACCGCACCTTTGCCCGGGGCGTTGATTTGGCCCAACGCTTCGGTGGCAAAGCCATCAAGTTCGAAGAAATCGTGCCTAGCGTTCAGGAGGTGGATATCGTGATCAGCTCCACTGCCGCCGGTGGCTATGTGCTTCGGAAAGAGCAGATTCAAGAAGCCATGAAAAATCGTCGCAATCGCAGCCTGTTTTTCATCGATATTGCCGTTCCCCGCAACATTGATCCGGAGATCAACCGGATCAACAATGCCTATGTTTACGACATCGACGACCTGAAGGGGATCATCGATGAAAACATTGAAGACCGTCAGCGCGAGGCCATCAAAGCGCAACGGATCATCGATGAAGCCGTGATCGGGTTTCGCAAATGGTACGACTCCCTCGAGGTGGTTCCGACCATCATCTCCCTGCGCGGCAAGGTGGAAGCCATTGCACGGCAGGAGCTGGACAAAACATTGGGGTCTTTGAGCCATCTTTCGGAAACGGACAAACAGGCCATCGAACGCATGACGGGTGCCATGGTGAACAAAATCCTGCATGAGCCCACCCATTTCCTTAAAAAGGACGGCTGCACGGGAAACAAATCCCAGTGGCTGGATCTGACGCGCAAGCTTTTCGATCTGGAATAAGCCGGCCCCCTGGATGCGTCCCCTGAACAATGGAGGAAACACGTTGAAAACAATAGCCTTCTTATTTCCCGGCCAAGGCTCGCAAGTCGTGGGCATGGGACAGGATTTGTTTCATGAATATGACTTTGTGAAAGAGATTTTTGACGCGGCGGACGATATTTCCGGTCTCCCCATTTCCCAAACCTGCTTTAACGGTCCGATGACGACCTTGACCCAAACCGTCAATCTTCAGCCGGCGATTACGGCCGTGAATCTGGCTTGTCTTGCCGCTGTTCAGCGAGCGGGTGTACGCTGCGCCTTTACGGCCGGTCATAGTCTGGGAGAATTCAGTGCCCTGAACGCCGCCGGGGTGGTGTCCCTGACCGACACCGTGCGCCTGGTTTTCAAGCGCGGCGAGCTGATGCACCGAGAGTCGCTGAAACATCGCGGAGCCATGAGCGCCATTATCGGTTTAGACAGCGAGGCGGTGGCGGAATTGGTCAAATTTAGTCGATCGGCCGGTGAGGTCTCCGTGGCCAATCACAATTCAGAGCGGCAAATTGTCATCACCGGCGCTCCCCAAGCGGTGGCGAGCGTGGCCGAGGCAGCCAGACAACAGGGCGCTCGGGCGATTGCCCTCAAAGTCAGCGGCGCCTGGCACAGTGAGCTCATCCACGGCGCCCAGGATGAGTTCACGGTGTTTTTGGACAGCGTTCCATTCGGGCGTCCCCTAAGCCCGGTGATTCACAATGTCACGGCCGATCGCTGCGATGATCCAGCGGCGATCAAACGGCTCCTGGCCCTGCAGCTGTGCAGTCCCGTGAGGTGGTACGAGACGATCCAAAAGCTGGTGTCTGAAAAGGTCGATGTCTTTGTGGAGTTGGGTCCGGGTACCGTTTTGACGGGGCTGCTGAAAAAAATCATCGCGGCGGAGGATCACCCCGCCGCTTACGCTGTCAGCGACCTGAAAACCCTGGAAAGCGTGGTTTCAAAGCTCGTCTGAGCAGGGTTGGGCCCTGGCGGACGTGGGAAAAGGGCTTTACACCGGCCTCGTTATATGTTACCTCTCAACTCTTATCCAACCGGCGTCAGCGGGTGGGAGTTCCTTTTCGGTCTGATTCTCTGCGGGCGAAAAACCGGTTTGTCAACTGGTCAAGGATCGTCGCCGTCGCCAGGGTGGCGCGGACGCCGGCTTGCTGCGGGATCGTTTTTTAAAAAAGGCAACCTCATCAATGCAGGAGTGAGCGATGAATAAAAAAGATTTAAAATTTTTTGAAAAGCTCCTTCACCAGCGGCTGCAGGAATTGTTGAGCCATGCCGACCAAACCGTTACGGGGATGACGGAACAGAAAGAGAACTTTCCGGACCCTACGGATCGGGCATCCCTGGAATCGGATCGTAACTTCATGCTGCGGATCCGGGATCGTGAACACAAGTTGATCAAAAAGGTTAAAAAAGCGCTTGACCGAATTGAAAGCGGCACCTTTGGTGTTTGTGAAACATGTGGTGAAGACATCTCCCTGGAGCGGCTCAAGGCCAGGCCGGTGACCACCCAATGCATTGATTGCAAGACCAAAGAGGAGGCTTTTGAGAAAGCCCTTGGCATTTGATCCGCATGCGAGCATTGATCTGCATGTTCACTCTACGGCTTCCGATGGCACCCTGACCCCTTCCGAGATCCTGGCGGCGGCGGTGCAGCTCGGGCTGAGAGCCATCGCCATCACGGACCACGACACCCTGGCCGGAACGGCCGCCGCCATAGCCACTGGCGTTCCATCGCAACTGGACTTCCTGACCGGTATCGAAATCAGTGCCGCTGCACCTCCCGGCCACGATATGGGGGGCAGCGTACACATTCTGGGCTACGGTATCGACCTCGATGACTCGGCGATGCACTCGCTGTTGACTGTTCTGAAAACCGCCCGCGAAAACCGAAACCCGCGAATAATCCAACGGCTCAAGCGCCTGGGAATGGCTTTGACCATGGATGAGTTGGCCCCGTTTGTCGGCGACGCCACCCCTGGCCGCCCCCATATCGCCCAGCTGATGGTTCACAAAGGAATGGTCGACTCCATCGAAGCGGCCTTTGACCGCTTCCTGGCAAAAAATCAACCGGCCTACGTCGAAAAATCCCGCGTTCCCATGGCCGAAGCCATTGGCGCCATCAACCACGCCGGTGGCATTGCGGTGCTGGCGCACCCGTACTTGAACGGACCGGCCGACCCGGCCCGTTTCGAAACCTTCCTGCTGGTGCTCCGGTCGATGGGGTTAAGGGGAATCGAAGCCCATTACCCTGACCACCCCCCAGCGGCCGTTGCCGAGTATTGCCGCCTGGCCCGCAAACACGATCTTTTGATTAGCGGTGGAACGGATTTTCATGGTCAGGTCAACCCGGGGGTTCGAATGGGCGTCGGTAGGGGTGATTTTCACGTACCCTATTCGATTTACCAAATGCTGGCTGTACAGTTGGCGGGTGGACGATGAAAACCGCTGACGATCCGATCGACTCCGGCAACAATCTGCAAACGGCGCTGGGGTATTCGTTTAAGACGCCCGCACGGTTGACCCGGGCCCTTTGTCACAGCTCCTACGTCAACGAGCAGTCCGAACCGGGTCTTACCAGCAACGAGCGGCTCGAATTTCTTGGTGACGCCGTACTGAACCTGGCTGTCAGCCACCTGTTGATGCAGCGCTACCCTGATCTGAGTGAGGGCGAGCTGTCCAGGAACCGGGCCAATCTGGTCAATGAAACCCAGTTGGCGGCCATTGCCCGGACCATTGGGATCGGCCCCTACTTGCTGTTGGGAAAAGGGGAGGCCCTGAGCGACGGCCGAGAAAAAAACTCAATCTTGGCCGATGCGATCGAGGCCGTCCTTGCCGCCATCTATCTTGACGGCGGATTCGATGCCGCGTTTCAATTTGTGAAGCGACAGTTTCGTGAACCAGTGGGGCAGGTCGACGGTTGTCGCTGTGAAACCGACTTCAAGAGCCGCCTGCAGGAGATGGTTCAGTCGACCTATCGTGAAGTGCCGCGCTATCAGGTCATTGCAACCAGCGGGCCGGATCATGACAAGCGCTTTCAGGTTCGCATGACCGTGGCTGGAATTGTCGCCGAAGGCATCGGAAAAAGCAAAAAAATCGCCGAGCAGGAGGCTGCGTGCGCCATGAGAGCTGTTTTCTAGTTGCGTCCCGGGCGGAGTTGGCGTCCTGCGGTAGACCGAGACCCACCGAACCGGGCTCGCAGGCGTTCCTCCTCAGAAGCCAGGTTGGGCGCCTGCGGGTCCTCTTCTCGCCAAGCATCGAGGACCTGAAACACCCTTTCCGAATCGCCAAGGCGTTCCCAGTTGAGCGCCAGCGCGCGGTGGATGTCATTCCGCAGGCTTGAGTATTCGGAGACCGGAATAGCATTCTC
>JAWOIA010000251.1:0-6218 GCA_046484885.1 Desulfosarcina sp.
AGAAAAGGATGATGGTGTTGTCCGCCAGGCCCTGGTTTTCGAGAAAGGCCGTCATCCGCCCGACATTGTGGTCGAGGTTCTGGACCATGGCGTAGTATTTCCGCATATTATCAATCCATTTCTCGCGTTGGCCGGCATCCAACGCGGCCCGGCGAGAAGACATGGCGGCAGGCCTGCGATCACAGGCAAGAACGTGACTTCACCGACCTGCAAGAGCACTTGGAAAGGCGATACCCGATCGATTGGGAGATCGAACAGAGCATAAAATATCGCCAGCGTAAGCGGCGTAACCAGGACCGCCAGCATGACCAGCGTCATTTGCAGGCTGGCGGCGTAGGTTGTGTCCCCGCCCGCCATCTGGGAGCGCTTGATCATCAGCGGAGCCCCCGGAGCGGCGGCCAGTATGCTGAGACCTGCCGCCACACCGGGCGGCAGGTCGAGAAGCCACAGCAAAAGAAGCACCACCAGCGGAACCAGCACGATGGCAGCCAGCAGGGAACGCAGCAGCAACGCTGGTTTACGCCACAGGGAGGTGAGCTGTTCATGGGAGCTGTTGATCCCGATGGCGAACATAAGGCTGAAAATTGTCACGGTAACGAATATTAGAAGTATGGCGTTATCCATATTCTCATAAAACCTTTAATGGCGCGATATATTGTTGGATCGGCTCCAGTTTATACTTTGGCACACGCAGAGCATCTTGGATTAACCAGTTTCGCTTTTCTGGTGATACCGCAAATGGCGCGCCCTTTTCATCAAAGACCAGGTTTAGGTCATCCGGACCTGAAACACCGAGACCCAGTTCCCTGGCACGCTGGACCGCGACCCAGTCCCAGTTGCTGAATTCCTCATCGCAGAGCTTGGGATCGGTTCCCCTGAATAGATTTTTTTCTTCAGGCCACTTCAGATCTTTGATAAGACCCTTAAATGCCTCAACCCAACCTGTAGGTTGCGGTTCATAATGCCCTTGCAAGCCATCCGGGGCCAACAGCGTGCCGTAGCGCAATATCGCCAAGCCGAGAACCTCCGCTGCGATTATATCATTGGCCGCTAAAACCATGTTGGTGTGGCAAAAGGGGTGATCCGTCCCGTCGGGCCCGCCGGTCAGAATGATTTGTGTGGCGTCGGCGACGCACAATCTTTCCTTTTTTATATGAGCCAGATGCAAGTCAGCCAGGAATTCAGTGTATAACGGCTCGGTTCGGATCGGATCGTGTTTGCTCAGCTCGTTTGAGAGATGCCGATTGTTTTTAAGATAATTTAACTGGTGCATCCAGACCCGGTCATCCGGACGCATGATCCCGACCCAGTTTTTTATCGCCATTGTGTACTGAGACCAGATATGGGTCGATATCCGGAACACGTTGATGATATGATCCGCTTTGTCCAGCAGATTAGGAACATACAATCCGGGGATCGGCTCCTTAAGTTTTTGATCGAACAGGCGTGGTAGGTACTTTCTGATCGCCGTGCCCCCGCCAAGCTTATCGGCTCCTTTCAATTGCCGGCGGAGCCATTGGGCGGAAAGATTGGTTCCCTTTGCAAGATTTTCGTCATGCTCTGCTGAAAACTCATGCCTGCGCCAGCCGTCCTCGCGAAAGGTCGTGATGTGAATGCGATCCTTGGCATCCATCTCTTCGCCGACCTTGACAACAGCTTCATGAATACCGGCTTTTTTGAACGATTTGATGGTGTGGTCTTTATCAAAACCTGCGAATTTCCCGGTTTTCCAATGTTTGGTCAGCGTGTGCTCAAAACCCATTTCATCGGCCACATATACCTTGGCTGCGCCACGTTCGAGACACATCCGGACCAGTTCGGCACAAGATACCGGGCTCGCGGTAAAGGGAAAAAGCCCGTCGGAATTGAGGGAAGGCTTGATGACGACGGTTTGTCCCGGCTCCAGCCAATCCATTCCCCCGGCCAACTCCACAACCCGGCGGATGGCTTCTCCGATCCGGGATGGATCTGCATTTTCTGCAATTGCTACGGTGCCGCCCGGGGTCTTAGAGTCTTCCATTGCGTTCATTATTAAGCTCCTTAGCCGGTGTATTTCAGAAAAAGGTAGTCGTTTTTCACAGCCAGCTTTTTGTACTTTTCCTGAAAATGATGGCCTTTGGCGTTGACACTCCTCACTCTTCCGGCACGTCAGATGCTCTGCGTGCTGCCTGCCAGGGCCAGCAGCCGCTGACCTCAAGTTCCAGAATAAAGTGCAGAAAGGTGCGAATGAGCACGAGCAGCCCCAGCATACCGAGCGTCTCGAAGGAAAGTTCGAGGGTCACCGTGAGAATGATGTCGGCGGCCACCAGAAGGTCAAGCGCCAGCAGCAGCGTGTGGCCGAAGCCGTGTCGGAACTTCCGAAACTCACTAGGGCCCTGCGACCCTCGCAGCAACGCATTGATCAAACGCACCAGAAACACCGTCGCTCCAATGATCAGGACCCCTGCGGCGAGCGTCTCGAAAGCGATAACGGTGATTTTCAACAGCTCAGTCATGGAGTGTTCCAGGGTGTCCGGATGCATCGAAAACCGCCTGATCTTATTAACAGAGCCTCTCGAAGAAGGAGAGGCATTTATTTCCCGCCGGCCCGCGCTGCAAAGCAGACTTCCAGACGGCAGCTGCGGTATGCGGACGGCGTCTGGGAGTTGCCGGGCAGATTATGCCGCCGATGTGTCTTCCTCCTGGAAGGCTGTCCTAAGTGCGTCCTCCTGCTCTTTGGAAAGGTTCGTGGATACAATCTCGAACTTATGCTGTTTCATGGCATCGATGACCCTGTCTTGTGTCGCATCGGTGGTCATCAAGAACAGGGCGGAGGTACCTTCGGTGATCTTTTCCCGGCAGTCCCGGATAAAATCGTCGTTGATGCCCACGTCCCTCATGGAGCCTGACATTGCACCCATTGCCGCCCCGAGGGCCATTCCGAGCAGCGGAACCAAAAATAGAATTCCAAAAAGCATGCCCCAAAACGCGCCCCCGAAGGCACCGATAGCGGCAACATTATGGAGTTGGCGGGTTTTTGGTTTTTTCTTGCCGATCGGCCAAGTCACCACGGCCGCGTCGATCAGTTTAATTAACTGCTTGCGCGACAGATCCTTGATTGTCGTCAAGGCCTGTTCTGCTCCGTCCGGGGTTTCGAATTTCAATACGGTAAATGTGGCCATGTCGTTTTTTTCTCCGTTCTTTTCGCTGTCTGAAATTATCGCGTTGTTTCCGACTCGGTGGCAGAAAAATTCCTTCTTCAGTAGGGCGTGCAGACCCCAAAGGCGACGTTGCCGACAAGGTCTCCCGAGGCGGTCAACACCATCCGGCCGGTATCCTCCATGATGGCGATGGTCCAGCCAAAGCCGTCCCGGATATCTTCATACCCCTCTTCGGCGCCCTGAAGGATGAGCTTGTGGTCGATTCGTTGAACGAAGCCGATCGGGCTCTTACGGGAGCCGTCATCATCTTGCTTGTCTTTGATGATCTTATTTTTGACATCAATCCAGAAAATTCGTGGCAGGTTGACCTCCTCGGGGGTAACCCCATGGCAACCCTCTTCCATGATGCATTCGGTAAAATCAGTGACGGTGCAGACCAGCGGCCGGGTGCCGTCAAAGTCACCGGCTGTGGATAGCGGCGGCAGAGCCAAAACGAATACCAAAACCAACAGAACGACGTTTTTTGATTGCATGAGTTTCCTCCCGAATACTTACCAGTTGGGCGAACGGCAAACCGACACCGCAGGCCCAGTTAGTGTCTATCCAGAAACGGTTATTTCGCCCGATATCTTCGTTATGCTCAAAATCTTATCCTCGGAATATCAACTATATGCCTGTGGTAAAATTTTTCGCATGCCTTGATCTCGACCAAAATTCCTCGTTTCTGGATGGACACCAGTTAGTTGACGGTGTAACCCTTTCCCTGCAGACAGGCCTTGAATGCACGGTTGAACAGGTCTCGGTCCCGAGAATGCTGGGCCACCTGCTGCTGCGCCCATTGCTGCTCAGCTTGCTGTTCCCTTCTGACCTGGTCCGAACGTCTCATGCCGCCCACCAAAGCACCGGTGCCGGCGCCGATGGCCGCACCTCTTCCGGCATCCCCGGCGATAGCCCCTCCAACCACTCCGACCGCTGCACCGCGGACACCGCCGCGAACCACCCCGCCTTGAGCCGCTTCACGCGCCGGCGGCGGCTCCGTGGCCCTGGGTGTCGCCAAAGGGTCGAATCCTGTCTGCTGCCGGGCCCAAATCTGACATTCCACCTTGTCTCTTTCCATTTGGTCCTGGCTTTGCCCTTGACCGGGAAAGACAAAGAAATCCTGGGCCGGGGAAACCGCAGCAAAAGCGAGAAGGACGAAAAAGAAAACGGTATTTCCTATTGTGAACCTCATTATGGCCTCCTTCCTATGACTATGCGCTTTAATGATTGGGCGTAGAATTTTGGTCTGCTTGTGATGCAAACCTCACAGCCAGCCCATCCTACCGGCTGCCAGCGGCCGTCTTCGCCGCTGCCGGGGTGACTGTCAGCCGCCGCGGCGGCAAAATGATTCACCTTCGCAAATATTGATCGTCGGTTCTTCCCTCAAAAGACTTCGAATTCCCAACAGAACCGTGAATTTAACCGACTTCAGGTAAGCTTCCAGGGCGTTACGGTCTGCCCAGGTGGTCAAAAACAGAATCTCGGTTTCATCTGCCGCATTCTGGAAAAATTTCGAATCCACATAGCCTTGCTCCTTTTTAATATCCGCAGACAGGGAATTGATGGTTTGCAAAACCTCTTTGCGCTTTTCCGCCAAAACGTTCATCTTGACAAACAAAAGAGTCACCGATCCCCTCCCAACCGTGCCTGGACGATCGTTTGGATCTATTCGCTTACCGAAGCCATACAGGATATTTCCAAAATGTATGCCAAGGTGGCCGTTCCGGTCGAATCTCATATAAGTGCTTGATATCGATTTGCCTTTTAATTTAGATCAAGGGCGTGATCGAAGCGAAGAGAAGCGTTTCTTTCGTGAAATAACGAATAATCGTTAAATCTCGCGGAAATTTTAGAATTGAAGACGCGGCAACATCGCACCACTCAGATAAGGTTTTCGGGCAATCCTTCGACGCGGGGGTGGGGGACGTCCCCTATTACTCCCTATCCTTGAGAATCTTCATGATGCCGTCTGCATTGTGACCTTTCCGCAAAAGATCGGCCATGATCCGCATAGGACGATCGGAATGGGCGAAGAAAGCCTTGTAGCCGGAGCAAAGGTAGTTTCCGTTCCTGTCTCCATCCTTCGTTTTCGTGAAGCGGTTCTTGGGGCATTCGCCGTTGCAGGCAAACAAATACTGGCATTGACGACAAGAACGGGACAGGTTGTCGCGCTTGTCCTGACCGAACTTGTGCTGCTTTTCCGAGTTTACGAGCTCGATTAAGGGAGTTTGCATGATATTTCCAAGATAGTAGTCCGGCTCGACGAAGTGATCGCAGGCGTAGAGGTCGCCGTTGTGCTCCAGAGCCATTCCCAGGCCGCAGGTGGGCCCGAAGATGCACAACGTTCCCGCCATTCCCAGCCATCCTGCCAGGGCCCCGTCGAAATTGAGGACGAATGTCCTTCCCACATCCCGTCTCACCCATTCGTCAAAGATCTCAATCAAGAATCGGCCCCACTTTCCCGGGCTGACGGATCGGTCGATGACCTTTCCGCCTTCCTGAACGCCGCTTTCATTTTTCCGCTCCACAATGGGGATGAACTGGAGGTAATGGACGTCGAGTTCATCCCTGAAGAACCGGTAGACTTCAAGAGGATGGTCAGCGTTCCTGGAGTTGACGGCGCAGAGGACATTGAACGCTACGTCATGTTTTTGCAGCAGCCTGGCCGCCTTGACCACTCGTTCCCATGTCCCCCGGCCGCCTTTATCCTTGCGGTAGAAGTCGTGCAGCTCTTTAGGCCCGTCGATGCTAAGCCCGATCAAGAAGCCGTTTTCCCGAAAGAATCGACACCATTCCTGATCTATCAAAACGCCGTTGGTCTGGAAGGTGTTCTCGATCACGGTGCCGGGACGGCGGTACTTTTCCTGAAGTTCCAGGGAGCGCCGGAAGAAATCAAGCCCCATCAGTGTCGGCTCTCCGCCCTGGCAGGCCACGGTTACTTGAGGAACCTGATGAGCTTCCAAGAGCTGCTTGATATAGGCCTCTAGAACCTCTTCCGACATCCGAAAATTGCTTCCCGGATAAAGCCCCTTCTTCTTG
>JAWOIA010000223.1:0-21436 GCA_046484885.1 Desulfosarcina sp.
CCATTGCGCTTCCCCGGCATGTTCCCCTTCCAGGCTGTCGATTATGACAGGTATCCGTCCTGTCCGGTCGGGGGTTATGGAAAACGAGTGGTATGATGGTCCCGGGTGGCGAAAACTGCCTGTTATGCAAAATATTGAATCTCTCGAAGAGTTCTTTCAAAACAAGGGCTATACCACCTTTGCCGGGGGAAAAATATACCATACACTTGCCCCTCCATGGACAACTCTCAACCATGCCGATCCTGACACCTGTGACTACTATTTTCCAAGTGCCTATATTCCTATTCCTTACCAGATCCGGGCACCCCATAATGTGATCTTCCCCGAAGGAAGAAAGGGAACCCGTCCAAGATATTAAGCACTACCGTTTGCCCGACAAAGTCCTTCAACGAAACATCGCTAAGATCGCTGCGGGTAAGGGTGAAGCCGGGGGCGTTTGTCCCCGGCTGGGGCAAATCGCCGCAGAGCGAAATGGGTTTACCTTTGAAAGCGGTCCGCGTCATGGTATCCTCCTGATTCAGGTAAACAGCTCCCGCCTTGGGCCCGACGAAACGGCCCGGGACGGCTACGGTCGCTATACGGATCGAATTGGATCACCGCATTGACCGCGTATCTGCAGAAAGAATCTATCAATAAATGTGCCAGTGTGCTACAAACCTCACGATGGCTTCGATGCCACTAAGAATAAGATCCTTTTTGAAAACTTCAATTAAGCGGGAGCTCAATCATGACCAAAAATCGTTACCACATCAAATCGGCGTGCCCTCAGTGCGGGTGCAGTTTCGCCCAGGTGTTGTCCAAAGAAGAGATCAAACAGCGTTACGGCGACACGCCCAACATTGAACTGGAATGCGGTGAATGCATGCTCAAATTCACCTCCGATCGTAAAAGCGCCTGCCCCGAATGGGACGACGCCTGCCGGCTCAATGAGCAGAAGCACTGACTTAGTGGAACTGCGATCCGTTTTAGTGAACCGGGCGCCTGCCGCCGGTTGAGGCAGGTAGTGGCAGAGAACCGTTTTGACGACGATCCATTCTGGGCCGAGTCCCAGTTAAGACAGGAAGGCGGAGACAGCTATGAGTTATGATTTCAATGCGGATGAGATATTCGAAATGGCCGAGCAAATCGAAAGAAACGGCGCTGCCTTTTACAGCAAAGCTGCCGCCGACGTCACCGACCCTGACGAGCGGCGATTTCTTTCGGACCTGGCGACCATGGAACTGGACCATGAAAAAACCTTTTCCGCCATGAGAAGACAATTGAGCCAGGCCGAAAAGGCCCAGACCGCGTTTGATCCGCAAAACGAAGCGCTAGCGTACCTCAAGGCACTGGCGGACACACGCATTTTTTTTAAAAAAGAGATCGACACCACATCCATGCAGGCGATACTAAAGGCCGCCATTCTGGCTGAAAAGGATTCGATTGTGTTTTACCTGGGCATGAAAGACCTGGTTCCCGATTCGCTGGGCCATTCCCGACTGGACGATATCATCAGGGAAGAGATGTCCCACATCAAGCTGCTCAGCCGCCGCCTCATCGCCACCCGGTAGCTGCTGCTTGCAATGCAGTGCTTTTTGAAACCAGAACCCACGGCTGCGTGGGGGCGGCAACCCCCTGCCTGTCTTGTGGGACATCTTTGTCTCGATTAATTCATGAGACTCTGTGGGTCGGGTGTCGCCCTTGCGGTCACAATCGATCAGAAGCGCGCATTTCAGGCATCCAGACTTGAAAACCAGCGGCGCCGACCACTTTCACGGGCGGCGGCAAGGACGCTATGGCTTGCCGCCTGGCCTTGAGGTCTAACAGACGGGATAATAAGCGGTTACACCGCAGGCCGCCGGTCGCCTTCTGCATGTAGCGCCGCATTTAGCCGGGCAGCCGCCTATACCCGATCCAAAGCGCGTCGGGGCGGAATTCGTCCTTCACAAAATACGATTTGGCACATATCTTGATTGCGCACATGGATGTATCGTCGTCCCCCACCTGCCCAGTGGGCTGCCAACCTGTTGAAGGGTGTCGATTTGTGAAAGCGTGCAACCATCATCTCAAACAAACGATACGGTTGGCTGAACGCATGATTCGGTTGGCTGATAAGGGTGACAATGACCGCGAGGACACCGGATGCGGCATTTTATATGGCATGCTTCGCGATTCGGGCTACAAGCTCAAACGGCTGGCTGAAGAAGAGAAGCTGAAACATATTGCCAAAGGTTGGTGGAACGACAGCGATTGAGGAACAGAATGCGATCAACCCAAAACCCCCCAGGAGACCATAAGGAGGATAACGCGTGACAAGCATCAAGGGAACACAAACGGAGAGAAACATCTTGACGGCATTTGCCGGTGAATCTCAGGCTAGAAACCGCTATACCTATTTTTCCAAACAGGCCAGAAAAGAAGGTTTTGTTCAAATTGCAGACATCTTCGAGGAGACCGCCAATCAGGAAAAAGAGCATGCCAAAAGGCTCTTCACGTTGCTCGAAGGCGGTGAAGTGGAAATCAGCGGCGCATTCCCCGCAGGCGTGATCGGGACCACGGTCGAAAACCTGAAAGAGGGGGCCCACGGAGAAAACTACGAATGGACAACCATGTACCCCGGCTTCGCCAACGTCGCGCGTGAAGAGGGACTGGATCATGTGGCCTTCATCTTTGAGGCCATCGCCGTCGCTGAAAAGCAGCATGAAAAGCGCTATTTGAGCCTGGCCGACAACATCCAGGCAGGTCGGGTATTTAAGCGGGAGGCCGCCGCTGTCTGGCGCTGCCGCAACTGCGGCTACCTGCACACCGGTACGGAAGCGCCGGAGATGTGTCCAGCCTGCGCCCATCCACAAGCTCATTTTGAAATCCTGGGCGAAAACTGGTAACGTTGGTGTCATCGCAACCGTCACCAATAACACAAACCGAACAAGGAGGTAAAAATGGCTGAGAGATATGAGGTCTATAAATGTGATGCTTGTGGAAACATTGTCCAGGTGCTGGTTGGGGGCGGCGGTGAGTTGGTCTGCTGCGGCGAGCCCATGAAGAAATTGACCGAAAATACCGTCGATGCGGCCAAGGAAAAACACGTGCCGGTTGTTGAAAAAATAAACGGCGGATACAAAGTCAACGTGGGCAGTGTGCCCCACCCCATGGAAGCGAAGCACTGGATTCAGTGGATCGAGTTGATCGCAGACGGCAAGTCCTATTTCCAGTTTCTCGATCCGGGCCAGACACCCGAAGCCGTGTTCATGGTCGATGCGGCATCGGCATCCGCCCGTGAATATTGCAACCTTCACGGTTTGTGGAAAGCATAATCCCGATGCTTTGCCAGGGGCGGCGGGACGGACCGGACCGGCCGCCGCTTCCCGTCAACCAAAGACCGGTCCTGCTGGTGGCGTTGAGGGTGCGCGATTGGATGTCTGCCAAGCCCCATCTCATCCGCATCCATGTGCCAGATTATCATCATTGACAAGGAGGTGCCCCATGGGTAGTTGGAAATGCGGCAACTGCGGATATGAGCTGCAGGCGGCAGCGCCGCCTGAGAAGTGCCCATCCTGTAAGGAAAAATGCGAATTTCTGGATAACACCTGTTACACGCCCGACTGCCAGTACGAAGGCAAAGACCCCAGAATAAAATAGAACGAAAGGGAACGATTAATGGCCAAAGCGCTCATTGTGTACGCCACCCGCACGGGCGAAACCGAGCAGATCGGCAATCTCATTGCCGAAGGAATCCGGTTTTCAGGCCATGAGGTGGTGGTCATGAAAGTGACGGAAATCAAAAAAGAAGATGTTTTCAATGGGTTCGACGCAGTTGTTCTGGGTTCTCCCACCTATCACGGAGAGATGGTCCAGGGAATGAAAACCCTGCTTTTTATGGCTGAGAAGGCGGAACTCGAAGGCAAGATCGGCGGCGCATTCGGATCGTTTGGCTGGAGCGGTGAAGCACCGGGTCGAATCTTCGACACCATGAAGAACATCTACAAAATGCAGATGGTGAGCATGCCGTTGCGACTCAAGTCGGCCAAACTGGGCGGTGGCATGAAGATGGCCCAGGATTACGGCCGGGAAATTGCCCAAAAACTGGCCTGAAGGTGACGCACCCGGTTTTAAACAACGTTAACCATCTGACACTGAAAGACAGGAGACTGCCATGTCTACACCGCAGCATTGCCCCGGTTATGAAAACTTCAAGAACCTAAAATCGTTCATCTGCAAATGCCCCGAGTGCGGAGCAACCAAAGAGATTTTTTCCGATGAATTCCATAAAATCCACACCTGTGCGACATGTTCCAAGCCCATCGATTTTGCCCAATGCACACTTGACGCAGGGGTTTAGTGGTCCGTTTAACCGCTTGGCGCTTTAACCGCCCACGCGTGTGGTGAGATTTTAAATCCGATGCTGATCTTGGGACTGCAGGGGAGCCCCCGTAAGGGCGGAAACACGGATACGCTGCTGGCAGCTTTTTTAGACCGGGCTGCCCAGGCGGGTGCCGCCGTTAAAACCATCCAGGTGGCCCGGGCCGGGATTGTTCCGTGCAAAGGCTGTGGTTATTGCGAAACCCACGGCGTTTGCGTCATCGCCGACGATCCCATGTCCAAGGAAATTTACGGCCTTTTACGGGAGGCGGATCTGGTCGTGGCCGCAACGCCGGTGTTTTTCTACGGCATTTCCGCCCAGCTCAAAGGCCTCATCGACCGTACCCAGACCCTGTGGTCGCGAAAATATGTCTACCGACTCAAAGATCCCCTCGCAGCCACCCGCAAAGGTGTGCTGTTCAGCGTCGCGGCATCACAGGGGCGCCAGTTGTTTGATGGCATCCACCTGACCACCAAATACTTTTTTGATGCCATCGATGCCGACTTCACGCATGTGCTGACATACCGGGGCATTGAAGCCAAAGGTGCCGTGCGCAAACAGGCTGGTTTGGCTGCGGACATTGAGGCGACGGTGGAAAAAACCGTCCGGCCTCTGCTCAACCGGAAACGAGTCCTTTTCCTTTCGTCCCACGGCGCCTGCCGGGCACCGATGGCGGCGGCCATGGCGCAACAGCGCTATGGGGAACGGATCCGAGCTGCCTTTGGGGCCATGTCACCGGCCTCCGAATTATCCGCACCAATGGTCCAGGCGATGGCGCGCGTCGGTGTGGACATGGCCTTTCGCAAACCGATGGACCATCAGGATGCGATGCATGGCCTCACCCCCGACCTGATCGTCGGTATGGGTACCGGCGTCAACGCGCGTGGGTTTGCCCAGGTCGAATTCGTGCCCTGGCCGCTTGCCGAACCGGCGGCATCGGATGACGCAACCATGGATCGGCTGCGCTTGGCAATTGAAATGCACCTCGATGGATTGATGCAAGGGGTGGTTTGATCTGAAACGGAACGCAAAGGAGTCAAGCATGGCTGAACCCCATGAGATGTACCAGTGCCAAACCGCCAACTGCGGGTATATCTACAACCCAGACAAGGGGGACCGTAAGGGAAAAATCGCCAAAGGAACCGCATTTGCGGACCTTCCCGACGACTGGAAATGCCCTATCTGTGGTGCCGGAAAAAAGATGTTCCGGGCTTTGGGATAGACAGCGTCGACCCTGGGGGTCGTGATTTTCATTCGACACCGCAAGTCCCCTCGTGGTAACAGGAACATCATCGGTTGCGTTTGCTTATGACGCGATGGCGCCGTGCCTGGGGCAGCGCCCGCGGTGGCTTCTTATCACACTAACCCGAACACTTACGGAGGCAACAATGGACAGGTATGTTTGCACACTCTGCGGTTATGTTTACGATCCTGCGGCGGGCGATCCCGACAATGGTGTAGCTGCCGGCACAGGATGGGAGGACGTCCCGGCCGACTGGGAGTGTCCGGTTTGCGGAGCATCCAAGGACGATTTCGAAAAAGAGGAGTAGGGCTAACCTCCCGGACGGATCGTTACCTTCCACACCACCCACTGGCATCGGGTGCCCTTTGACCGCTCATGGGCAAAGGGCATCCCGATCAATGGCCCAGCGGGGTTGCCTGTGCAACCCACCCTCTTGCCGCCCGGCGGTGGCAGACGCGCTAGATGCCGTGGGTCCGCTTAAACGCATATAGAGAACCCCTACAGGAAATCGTTTATGAAACCGACCAAAATTGCAGACGGCATTTACGATGTCGGCGTTATCGACTGGAACATCAGGGATTTTCATGGTTACTCCACCGATCGGGGAACCAGCTACAACGCTTTTCTGATTGTCGACAAGCAGGTTGCGCTGATCGACACGGTGAAAGCCCCCTTTGCCGACCAGCTCATCGCTAATATCTCCCAGATCATGGATCCAAAAAAGATTGACATGGTCATCAGCAATCACACCGAAATGGACCATTCGGGTGCCCTGCCGCGCATCATGCACCGCATCGGTGAACAGAAACCGCTGTTCTGCTCAAAAATGGGCGCCAGGAACCTGGCCGGCCATTTTGCCGGGGCCGCTTGGAACTACCAACCCGTTGCCGATGGACAGGAACTCGCCTTAGGGGACCGCACGCTGACCTTCATTGAGACCCGCATGATCCACTGGCCGGACAGCATGTTCACCTATCTCAAGGAGGATCGCATTCTCTTTTCCAGTGACGGATTCGGTCAGCATTATGCCGGCTTTGAAAAATTCGACGACCAGGCCGGGGCCGACCTCATGCGACAGGCCAAAAAATATTACGCCAACATTCTGCTGCTCTACGCACCCCGCATCCTGGCCCTGCTGGAAAAAGTTGTGGCCTCGGGCATCCGGATTGACATGATTTGTCCGGACCACGGGATCATCTGGCGCAAAAACCCCGGCACCATTATCGAGGCCTATTTGAAATGGAGCCGGCAGATACCCGAGAAGCGGGCCGTGGTCGTCTATGACACCATGTGGAAGAGCACCGAAATCATGGCCAACGCCATCGCCGAAGGCATCTCATCCACCGGGGTTGCGGTCAAACCCATTCACATCCGCAGTTCTCACCGCAGCGACATCATGACCGATGTGCTGGATGCGGCCGCAGTGGTGGTTGGATCCCCTACCCTGAACAATCAGATTTTTCCCACAGTAGCCGATGTACTGACCTATATGAAGGGGCTCAAACCGGCCAGTAAAATCGCCGGAGCCTTCGGGTCCTATGGCTGGAGCGGTGAAGCGGTGAAGCTGGTAGCCGAAGAACTGGCGGCCATGAAGTTCAGGTTGATCGAACCGCCGCCCCGGATCCAGTATGTGCCTGACCCTGACGACATGGCAACCTGCATGGCCTACGGCCAGAAAATCGGCGAAGCGGTGATGGCCGGGCCGGCCTGACCGCGGGTGGCTGAAAAATCCCCACAATGGCATACGACGTGGAAGCGGGCAGCGCCATGAGGATACCTGTCGTCGATATCGGTACCTGCACCTTGTGCATGGGCTGCGTGGCCCTCTGCCCGGAAGTGTTTCACGAAACCGATGCGGGCTACATCGAAGTCATTGAGATGGCGTGCTATCCCGAAGCAGCCGTCGACGAGGCCATCAAATATTGTCCCGAGGATTGTATCAGCTGGGAGGAGCGCTAGCGCGCTTGGAAGCTGGGCGGGGGATATGCAAAACAACACCCGCATGCGCAACCGTGAACTAAAGGCCCGCATCGGCCAGCTGCTGGGTCAGGACCCTTTTGAAAACGCCTTGGAGATTTTAGGCCGGATTTCCGGCCGCCGGGCGGTTAATCCCCTCTTCTCCTTTTTATACTCAGGGAACGAGCGCACCCGTTGGCGGGCGGTCACTGCCATGGGGACGGTGGTGGGCAATTTGGCCGATGCCGACATGGAGTCGGCGCGGGTTGTCATGCGCCGGCTCATGTGGAACCTCAACGACGAGTCGGGTGGCATCGGCTGGGGCTCTCCCGAGGCCATGGGGGAGATAACCGCAGGCCATGAGGCCTTGGCCAATGAATTCGCCGCCATCGTGGTCTCGTTCATCAATCCGGACGGCAATTTCCTCGAGCACCCGCTGCTTCAACGGGGATCTCTGTGGGGTGTGGGGCGGTTGGCTCACGCCCGACCGTTGCTGGCCAAACCGGCAGCGCTGCATTTAGGTGCGTTTTTCCAGGCCCCTGACCCACACCTGCGCGGTTTGGCCATTTGGGCCGCCGGCCCCATTCTGGGCAATCGCCTGCGCCCGCTGGTGATGGACCGGCTCTCCGACCATGCCCCCCTTCAAATTTACCGCCGGATGCAAATGGTCCCGACCACCGTCGCCGAACTGGCCGAGTCAGCGCTTTCCGGTCGCGGGTGGTAGCACCGCGGACAGGCGGCGCCCGCAATCTTTTTTATCGAAAAACGCCCCATGAAGATGCCTAAACCAGGGTCCCACAACCACTTTGATCAAGCCCCTGCTCACATCACTGCTCGGACCGGAAGCGGAAGCCATTGTTTTCTGCCTCCAACCCCATGGGCCTTTAAAGGGGTCTTAAATAGCGGCCGGAAAATGCATCTTGCCCGGATTCATGATGTTGTGCGGGTCAACCGTCTTTTTGAGGGTCCACATGAAGTCCAGGGCCGTTGCATCATGTTCCAATGCCATGTAAGGCGCTTTGGCCATTCCAATGCCATGCTCTCCGGTCAGGGTGCCGCCGGCGGCACAGACAACCTCGAACAATTGCTTTACGGCGGCATGGGCCTTGCGCACCTGCCCGGCATCGGTACCGTCAAACATGATTTTGGGGTGCAGATTGCCGTCACCGGCATGCCCGAAAATCACAAACGGAAGGCCGGTGGGGCCGAAAATGGCCGCAATCGCCTTGAGAATCTGCGGCACACGCGAAATCGGCACCGCAACATCCTCGGACAGGTTGTGGCTGCCCAGTGCGGCGGCGATCCCGCCGATGCGCCGGCGCACCTTCCAGAGCTCCTCGGCCGCTTCGACCGTTGCGGCCGTTTCAAAGCTGGTGACCGCATGCTTGCGGCAAACCGCCTCAATTACCGCTATCTGTTGACGGGTATCCGCACAGGTAAAGCCGTCGGTTTCCAGCAGCAGTAACACCTCTGCCGGCGGCAGGGTCATATTGCCGTGGCGCCTTAAGGCGTCAAGCGTATTGCTTTCCATGATTTCGCAGACGCTGGGGATAATACCCGAGTGCATGATGGCACCGACGGCGCTGCCGGCGTCTTCCAGGGTGGCAAAGCCGGCCATGGCGGTGGTTTGGGCTGCCGGACGGGGATTGATTTTGAGGGTGACCTCGGTCACCACCCCCAGCGTTCCCTCCGAACCCACAAAAAAACGCGTTAGATCATACCCGGAGGCGCTTTTGATACAGGCTGAACCCGTACGCAGGATGCGTCCGTCCGGCAGCACCACCTCTAACGCCAGCACATAGTCTTTGGTAACGCCGTATTTGGCGCCCCGGATCCCCCCCGCATTGGTAGCCACATTGCCGCCGATGGTGCAGACGCTGCCGCTGGCCGGATCCGGCGGGAAGAAAAAACCATGGGCGGCCAAGGCCCGGTTGAGGTCGGCGTAAACCACCCCCGGTTGCAGAACACAGAGCCGGTCGCCAACCCGGATATCCAGGATGCGGTTCATTCGACACAAATCCAGCACAATCGAGTTGGCTACCGGTACCGCGCCGCCGGCCAGACCGGTGCCTGCGCCGCGTGGAATCAACGGCAGGCGGTGTTTGGCCGCCAAGGATACAATGGCCGCCACCTGGGCGGTATCGGCGGGCCACACGGCCGCGGCCGGACGCATGCAGTGATTCGAGGCGTCCGAAGCATAGGAGATCAAGTCAATCAGAGCCGTGGTGACGCTGTCAGCTCCGACGATAGCGGCAAGATCGTTTAAAATTTCAGGCTTCATACGTGACTTTCGCCGCCTTGGCGGCTGGTTTAAGCATAAAAACCCGCTTGATCATCTATTTTGCCCCCATGTACAATGGGCGGCCGCAACCCATATTACACACTTGCGCCTGCAGCGTAAAGCCCGGCCTCGGCGCATACGACACGGCCGAAAAAAAATGGTATAACAGTGACAGCGGTCAGATGGCGTCCATTCACAACCAAAGCGGCGAGACAGATGGCTCCTCAATTGAAATTTCTCTGCCTGGAACCCTTTTTCGGCGGATCGCACCGTGAATTTGCCCAAGGCTGGGTCGCCCACTCCCGGCATTGCATCGACCTGCTCACCCTGCCGGCTCGTTTCTGGAAGTGGCGTATGCGCGGCGCGGCGCGCAGACCTGTCGGCGGCCATGGGTCGCTTTGCCTGGGAGCGCTGAATCGATCGCTTCGATGCGGTTCTCGAGAAAATGGGGCTCTCGGCCCGAGAGTTTGCTTGATTTTTCATGCCCGCCGCTTTTTAATGGGCAAAAAAACGCAAGGAGAGTGAAAATGCCAAGGCTTTTGTTTTTTCTGCTTCTGGCATGCCTTCACGGGGGGAGCGCAGCGCTGAGCGGCTGCGCGCCGCAAGACGCCTACCGCTATGACACCACCCGGGCCCAGGTGGCCATCCCGGGTCCGACGCCGACTGCCGACATCCCCCCGAGCGCCGCTGGCCCCCCCAGGGACCTGACACTGGCCGACGTGCTGCAGATTGCCCAGACCAACAACCCGGATCTGATCATGGCGGCCGCCCGCATTGCACAGGCTCAGGCCATGCTCGAAAAAACCGCCGCCCCCTTTTACCCCCAGGTGACCGTCTACACCGAGTACCTGCAGGGCGACGCCCCGTCGGCCTACTTCACTAAATCCATCGACCAGCGCCTGCTGCCGCCGCAAATCGACTTCAACCAACCGGGTTGGTTCGAAAACTACGAAAGCGGGGTCAGTGCCGGTCTCAACCTTTACAGCGGCGGCAGAGACCGCCTCAACCGGCAGATGGCCCAAAGCGGACTGAAGATATCCCAGCTGGATCGTGACGACATCGAAAACCAGATCATGGCCACGGCCATCGGCGCCTACTACGACATGCTGGCCGCGGCTGATTTCACGACCGTGGCCCAGGCGTCCGTGGAGATGACCCGGACCCAATTGCGCGTCATGCAGGTTCGGTTTGAGGCCGGCGGGGCCCTGAAAACCGATCTGCTCTCCTTGCAGGTGCGTACGGCGGAGAGCGAGGAAATGCTTCTCCAAAGCCGCAACCGCCAGCGCCTGGCTCAAGCCGCCCTGGCCGAAATCCTCGGTTTTGAACCCGGCGTGCCTTTCACGGTCATCAACCCCCAAGGCCAGAACCTGGAGGTGCCCACCGACCCCGTTGCCGCCCTGGATTACGCCCTGGCCCACCGACCCGATCTGGCCGGCGTCCGGGAAGCGGTGCGTCGCTCCAAAATGGCTCTGGACGCGGCCCAGGCCGGATACCGACCCCGCGTGGATTTCCTGACGCGCTACTATGTTGCCGACCCTTCCATGAAATACAGTATCGATCGCGACAACTGGACCGCCGGACTGTACCTGAACTGGACGATCTTCGACGGTTTTGCCACAAAAAATGACCGCGCCGCCGCGTTGTCTTTCCTGCTTGAGGCCATGGCTGCCGACCGCAAGACCCTGCTGGCGGTTCAGTTTGACGTCACTAAGGCCTTCCTCAACCTCGACGAGGCACAGGAGCGGGTCACGGTGGCCGCCTCGGGTGCGCAAACAGCCCGTGAGACCTATGAACTGGTCAAACGACAGTACGAGGGCGGCGCGGCGACCATCACCCGCTACCTGGAAGCCGAACTGGCTAACACCCGCGCCCGAATGCGGGAAAGCGCCGCTTATTTCGATCGGGAAAAAGCCCGCGCCCAGATCGCCCGAGCCATCGGCTACTGGACAAGCGGCGCCCAAATCGGCGCCCGGGAGGAATAGCCCATGAACACCAACGCCACGTCCGCCCCATGGCGATGGGGTCTTTTCACTGCCGCAGCCTGGATCCTGCTCAGCGGATGCAACCAGATCGAACCCGGTGCCTTTGCCCCGGTTGAGACGGCCGCTTTTTCCCCCGCACACACCGCCGCTGTTCGTGTCCGTGAAACGCAACAGTGGTACGAGGCGGTCGGCACGGTCCGGCCCAGAAGCGAAACCCGCATCGATGCCCAGGTGACCGGCCAGGTCCTGGCCGTAGCGGTCAATCCCGGAGATCTGGTGTCCAGGGGCGCCTTGCTGGTCTCTCTGGACAGCCGCCAGTTGACCTCCCGCATTGAACAGGCCCAACAGGGGCTCAAAACGGCTGAAGCGGTGCGCGAGCAGTCACGGCATGCACTAGCGGCGGCGAAAGCCGGATGGCGGCAGGCCCAGGCCAACTTCAAGCGCGTGAAAACGTTTTTTGACTCCCAGGCGGCCACGTCCCAGGAACTGGAAGCGGCCGAAGCCGCTTATCGCCAGGCCGAAGCAGGCGTCAAGCGGACCGAAGAGGCCCTGGCGGCAGCCGAGTCCGGCATTCTGCAGGCCCGGGCGGTGGTCCATGAAAACACCATTGCCCTGGATTACACCCAGGTCCTGGCCCCCGAAGCAGGGGTGGTGCTCAAACGGCTGGTGGAACCCGGCGACCTGGCCCAGCCGGGCAGTCCCCTGGTGATTCTGCGCACCACCGGTCCCCTGCGGCTGAACGCCTATGTGCGCGAAGGCTTGATTCACCAGGTGGCGACGGGGGACTCCCTTCTGGTCGAGATCGAAACCCTGGGCAAACTGGTGGATGCGACCGTTGAGGAGATTATCCCCTATGCCGACCCAAACTCACGCACATTTCTGGTCAAAGCGGCCATGCCACATGTCGACGGTCTCTTCCCAGGCATGTTCGGCAAGCTGCGCATTCCCGTGGGAAGACAGCGCATTGTCACCGTACCCGCATCGGCGGTTTGGCGCGTGGGTCAACTTGAGCTGGTTCGCCTGAAAGTCGGCGACACCTGGCAGATCCGTCATGTGACCACCGGCCTCGGTCTGGGAGCAGAGGTGGAGATCCTCTCCGGGCTGGACGGCACCGAAACGGTCGGCTGGGAGGTGACAGTCAATGAGTGAACCCACCGCACCGCCCCAGGGACTTATCGCTGCGGTGGTCCACCGTTTTCTCTCTTCGCAGCTATCGATCATCCTGATCATTTTGGCCCTTTGCCTGGGGGTGGCCGCCATCCTGATCACCCCCCGAGAAGAGGACCCCCAGATCGTCGTACCCCTGGCCGACATCTATATCAGCGCCCCGGGCGCCAGTGCCGAGGAGGTGGAAAAGCTGGTGGCCACCCCCCTGGAGCGCCTGCTGTGGCAGATCGACGGCGTGGAGTATGTCTATTCCCGCTCCAGCCAGGACATGGCCGTCGTAACCGTACGCTTTTATGTGGGTCAGGATCGGGAAAATTCCATTTTGAAGGTCCACAACCGCATCGCCATGCATCAGGACCTGGCCCCTTCCATCGTTCAGGCGTGGGTGGTTAAACCCGTGGAAATCGACGACGTGCCCGTCGTCAACCTGACCCTTTTTTCGGACCATTACGACGACCATGCCCTGCGGCGAATTGGAGAAGAGATCCTAGCCCGCCTCTCGGCGGTGAGAGATATCTCACGCACCGAGATCGTCGGCGGCAGAAGCCGGGAAGTCCGCGTCGAACTGTTGCCCGAACGGATGGTCGGCCTGGGCATCTCCCTGCCAATGATCCAGCAGGCCTTGGCGGGTGCCGATGCCTCCGTTACCGCCGGCGCCTTTGTACGGGCCAACCAAAGCATTCCGGTCACGGCCAACGCCTTTCTGACATCTGCCGGCGAAGTCGGCGGGCTGGTGGTGGGGGTTCACGAAGGCCGGCCCGTCTATTTGAAAGACGTCGCCACGATCATTGACGGCCCACAGGAGGCGGCCACCTATTCCCGCATCGGCTATTCCCACTATTTCAGGGATCAAAACCAATTGACCGCGACTCCCCTGGCCTATCCGGCGGTGACCCTGGCCTTGGCCAAGAAGAAGGGAACCAATGCCGTCAGCGTGGCCACCGCCATCCTCAGGGAAGTGGATGGGTTGAAAAAGGAGATCATACCCGATGGGGTTCGGGTTGAGGTCACCCGCAACACCGGGGCGACCGCCCAGCAGAAGGTCAACGAGCTGATCCTCTCACTGGGGTTTGCTATCGGGTGCGTGGTTATCCTCCTGGCAGTGGCACTGGGGTGGCGCGAGGCCCTGGTGGTGGCGCTGGCGGTGCCCATCAGTTTCTCCCTGGCCCTGTTTGCCAATTATCTATTCGGCTACACCCTCAACCGCGTTACCCTCTTTGCGCTGATTCTCTCGCTGGGACTGGTGGTGGACGACCCCATCACCAACGTGGACAATATCCAACGCCACCTCTTCAGTGGTAAACGCAGCCCCATCGACAGTGTGCTGTTCGCCGTCAACGAGGTGCTGCCGCCGGTGATCATGTCCACCATCGCCATCATCATCTCCTTTACGCCCCTGTTTTTCATCACCGGCATGATGGGGCCGTACATGGCCCCCATGGCATTCAACGTGCCCATGACCGTGACTTTTTCAACCCTGTGCGCCCTGACCATCGTTCCCTGGATGACTTACCTGCTGCTCAAAAACCATCCCGCCAGCGCCCGGGGCGCAGCGGATCGCCCGGTTACCCGACGCCCACTGGTCCATCGCATCTACCGCGCCGTGGTCTCGCCCTTTCTGAAGTCCAGAACCTGGCGCCATGGGCTGCTGGCGGCCATTGTGTTGTTGCTGATCATTCCCGCCGGCCTGGTGCTTTTTCGCCTGGTGCCCCTCAAAATGCTGCCCTTTGATAACAAAAATGAATTTCAGATCGTAGTGGATATGCCCGACGGCACGACCCTGGAGAGCACCGATGGCGTCATCCGACAGTTCGAGGAGTACCTGCGCGGCGTCGCCGAAGTGACCCATTTCGTTTCTTATGTCGGCAACGCATCCCCCATCGACTTCAACGGTCTGGTGCGCCACTACTATCTCAGAGCAGGACCGCACCTGGCCGATATCCGGGTCAACCTGGTCGACAAAAGCCGGCGCAAGCAACAGAGCCACGCCATCGTGCTGCGCTTGAGAAAGGATCTCGAGGCCATCGCCGCACAGAACGGGGCGCTGATCAAACTGGTGGAAACACCCCCCGGGCCGCCGGTACTCTCCACGCTGGTGGCCGAGATCTATGGCGACAAAGAAATCCCCTACCGGCAGTTGATTGCCGGTGGCGATCATGTAAAGGCCATCATGGCCGCTGAACCATTCGTCACGGATATCGACGACTCGACCCAGACCGACCGGGAGCGGATCGATTTTGTGGTTGACAAGGAGAAGGCCGCCCTGCACGGCGTCTCCACCCAGGAGATCATTCAGACCCTGCGCATCGCCCTGAGCGGCGACACCCCGGCCACAGTGCACCTGCCAACAGAGCGTCAGCCGTTGATGATCAATACCATTCTTCCCCGCCACAAGCGCTCGGACGAAATCCAACTGGGCCAGATTCCAGTCAAAAGCGTTGCCGGCGCAATGGTTCCCATGGCCGAACTGGTCACGCCGGTCCGGATGGCCCAGCAGCAGCCCATCTACCACAAAAACCTGGAACGGGTGGTTTACGTCAGCGCTGAAATGGCCGGGCGGGCGCCCGGCGAGGCGGTGCTGGACATGATCAAGCGGCTCAAATCCGACCCCATGCCCGCGGGAACCCGGGCCCAGTGGGCCGGGGAAGGGGAGTGGAAGATCACCCTGGAGGTCTTCCGGGACATGGGCATCGCCTTTGCCGCAGCGCTGACCGGCATCTATCTGCTGCTGACCGTGCAGACCGGCTCCTTTTTCATGCCCCTGCTGATCATGATGGCCATCCCCCTGACCCTCATCGGCGCCATGCCCGGCTTCTGGCTGCTCAACCTCGTCTCGGGCAAGACCGTCGGGGGTTTCGCCGACCCGGTTTTTTTCACGGCCACCGGCATGATCGGCATGATCGCCTTAGGCGGCATCGTCATCCGCAATTCCATCGTGCTGATCGAATTCATCCAGGAGGCGCTCAAACAGGGCCAGTCGTTTGACGAAGCGATCCTGCAGAGCGGCGCCATCCGCATGCGGCCGATTCTGCTCACCGCCGTGACCACGGCCCTGGGCGCCCTGCCCATTACTCTGGATCCTATTTTTTCGGGTCTGGCCTGGACCCTGATATTCGGTCTGCTAGCCAGCACCGTGTTCACCCTTGTGGTGGTGCCGGTCACCTACTACGCCCTCTACCGCCATCAAGGCCCCTGATGGTCTAGCCCGGCCGCATCAATCAAGCGCGGATAAAAAAAAACGGGGCGTACACCAAGGTACGCCCCGCCTTCAATCGGTGCAGCGACAGCCGAAGGCCTAATTGCCGGTGGCCGCCTTGTGGGTTTTGATCTCCACCTTGTCGGTGAGGCCTTGGTAATAATCGCGCAGGATGGCGACCACTTCATCACGACCAAAGTGATCGGGCAGCTGACCGCCTTCAGAGAGCATCTTGCGCAGCATGGTGCCGGAGAGCAGCACCCGGTCCTCTTTACCGTGGGGACAGGTTCTCAAGGACGCCATACCGTCACACTTATGGCAGTAGAAGGTCCAGTCGATCTTCAACGGCTGGCACAGCAGTCCCTTTCCGTCTTTGGGCGACGGAATCTTGTCAAAGATGGTCTGGGCTTCGAACATGCCATAGAAGTCGCCGACGCCGGCATGGTCGCGACCGATGATCATCTTGGAACAGCCATAATTCTGGCGGAAAACGGCGTGCAGGAGGCCTTCGCGCGGACCGGCATAGCGCATATCCAGCGGGTAGCCACCCTGAACCACATTTTTTTCCACGAAATAGTTTTTAACCAGCGCGTCGATGCATTTGACGCGCACCGAAGCCGGAATGTCACCGGGCTTGAGATTGCCCACCAGCGAGTGGATGTAAACCCCATCGCAGACTTCAACGGCGATTTTGCAGAGATATTCATGAGAGCGATGCATGGGGTTGCGCAACTGCAGAGCCGCCACTTCGCTCCAGCCGCGTGCATCAAAAATTTGGCGGGATTCGGCCGGACGATGGTAAACCCCTTTGTAGCGGGTCGGATATTCGCCTTCGCTAAGCACCTTGACCGGTCCGGCCAGGTTAAAGGCCTTCTGGTCCATGACCATCTGAACACCAGGATGATCTTCCTTGGCGATCTTCCAGAACGCTTCCGCAGTCGGGGTGCCTTCACCCATGAAGACCTTTTCGCACTCCCACTTTTTGTCGGCATCGGTCAAGGCATACTTCTCGGTGACCTTCATGGTGGCCATGATCTCTTTTGCCTCGGGGTCATAAAGCGCCACTTCTTCACCAACGGCAATGGCGTCGGCATCTTCCTTGGTCACATCCAAGCATACCGGTACGGGCCAGAAGGTGCCGTCGGAAAGCAGGTAGTTATCGCAAACCCCTTTCCAATCCGCCTTGGTCATGAATCCGGTCAGGGGGCTGAAGCCGCCGATACCGATCATGATCAGGTCGCCTTTGACGCGGGGGGAAATCTCGATCTGCTTCAAACCGGCGGCCTTCTTGAGCTCGGCTTCTCGCTGGGCGCCTTCAAGCAGACATACGGTCAAGCCTTTGCCGCCATGGGGGGGAATCAGGTTGGACATGTGTTCGTTCTCCTTTCAATAATGTGATTTCAAAAATCTGTATGCACAGATAGATAGCCTGGCGGGTCTTTTCGTACCAAGTACGGATACCTATGCGGGAACGGTCGTTTTGTCAAGACTATTTCAGGATCTGGCACGGGTATTTCTAAGGTTTTGTCGGCTCTCTGCGGACAACCGGTTGCCCGGCTACCATAAGCCAATCAGCATGCGGGTGCCCACAAATAACAGCAGGACGGCAAAAATCCGTTTGAGGGCGTTCACGGGCAGACTGTGGGCCAGGCGCACACCCAGCGGTGCGGTCAGCACACTGGTGAGTACGATCCCCAGCAGCGCCGGCAGGTAGACATAACCAATTGAGAACCGGGGCAGGTCCGGAACCGGCAGGCCATTGACGATGTAGCCGAGGGTGCCGGCAATGGCGATGGGGAACCCAATGGCGGCAGAGGTGCCGATGGCGTGGTGAACGGACAGGTTGCACCAGATCATAAAGGGCACCGAAAGGGTGCCGCCACCGATGCCCACCAGACTAGATACCAGCCCGATCACACTGCCAACGCCGGACATGGGCCCATAGCCGGGAATCTGCCGCGATGGCTTGGGTTTTTTGTTGGTCAACATCTGAACAGCGACAAAGTAAAGAAAAACGACGAAGAAGCCCTTTAAAAAACGGGTGGAGAGCTGGGCGGCAACCCAGGTTCCAAACAGGGTGCCGACGAAAATACCGGCGATGATCTTGCGCACCACGTCCCAGTGCACCGCACCGCGCCGATGATGAGCCCGAAAACTGGCTACGGCAGTAAAAATGATGCTAGCCAAGGATGTCCCCAGTGCCAGGTGCATGATCATGGCATCCGGAAACCCCTGGTAGGTAAAACAGAACACCAGCATGGGTATGATGACCAGCCCACCGCCAATGCCCAGCAGGCCGGCCAGAACACCTGCCACGGCACCAACCAGGACATACATTACCAATACGGTCGTCATACTGAACATCCTTCAAACCGTGGCTACTATACCGGCAGTGCCACCCCTTGTCGAATCGGCAAGACCCGTTATCATTTCCGATTGTCATCCACAAGGCAAATCACCGCCCGGCTGCAGTTTTAAGCCTTGCAACGACCATTTTCTTTGACATCCGCAGCTATTTTCTATACGAGGCATCACGATCGTACCGATCCCCCCCTCCAACTCCGCCAGACCATAAACAGGAGAACACATCCCATGACCGAGCAGCAACTTCCTGGAAATCCCCAATCAACCAAAAAGCGACGAATCGGCGAACAGCTGATGAGTGACGGTCTCATCAGCCCGGGACAACTTCAGGAGGTGCTGCGGCGCCAGGCCCAGGCCGGCGGGCAGTTGGGCTCGATCCTCATCGAAATGGGATTTGTGGCTCTGGATGACCTGCTGGAGCTGTTGAGCCGCCGCTTCGGCGTCCCCGGAGTGAACCTTTATCAGTGTAACATTGCCAGGGAGGTGCTCCAGTTGTTGCCAGTGGAAAAGATGGCGGCCAAAAAGGTGCTGCCGATCGGCATCGAGGATCAGACCGTCGTAATGGCTATGGTCAATCCCCAGGACTTTGCCACCATCAGTGAGCTTGAGTTTTCCATAGGGAAAAAGATCCGGCCGGTGGTGATGCCCGCCTTCATGATCGAGAGTGCGCTCAGGAGCGTTGCAACCAACCCGGGAATGGGTTTGCGGGGCGAGGTGCTGTCGGAGTTGGTGGAGATGGAAAGAGGCGAAAAATCGCCCCAGCTGATGTCGCTGCTGCGCTACCTGATCAAGACCGGTGCCAACGACATGATCTTTACGGCCGGGTCACCGCCATCCATTAAGATTTCCAATACACTCAAACGCCTGGCCATACCCGCCCTGACGCCGGATGACTGTCTGAACTACGCCCATGAAATGCTTTCCGATGAAGGTTGGCAGGCCTTTTCCAAAAAAACGGATTATGATTTTTCAGCCACCTATCCTGGTATCGGGCGCTTCCGGGTTGCCCTCTACCGTCAGCGCAACTCCGTAGCCATCGCTTTGCGACCCATCCAGGAGACGATACCGCACCTGTCGACTCTTAATCTACCAGAATGGATCATTAATTTTGTGCTGCGTCCCCAGGGGCTGATTTTGGTTTCCAGCCCGGCCGGCCATGGCAAAACCACAACCCTGTCCGCTCTGGTCGACATTATCAACACCCGCCGGGGGTGCAATGTCGTAACCATGGAAGATCCGGTGGAGTATCTGCACAAACACAAAAGGAGCAACATCAGCCAGCGGGAGGTCGGTCGGGATGTGGACTCTTTCGCCCAGGGCATGCGCCACGTGCTGCGCCATACCCCGGACGTGATCGTTGTGGGTGAGATGCGGGACAAGGAGACCTTTCGCATCGCGCTTCAAGCGGCCAACTCGGGGCACCTGGTCCTTTCAACCGTTCATTCGGACAATTCAACCGCTATCATTGAACGCATCGTCAATATGTTTGAACCTTACGAGCAGAACCAGATCCGTCTGACCCTGGCCGGTTCGCTGCTGATCTCCATCGCCCAGCGGCTGGTGACCCTCAAGGACGGCAAGGGGCGCATTCTGGCCCTGGAGTACTTCATCAACAGCCCGCGTATGAAAGGCTTTATCCGGGAGGGGAAAACCCACCAGGTCCGAACTCAGATGCAAACCGGCAGCGATGACTTTTCAAACCTTGACCTGTCACTGGCCAAGTTGGCTAAAAAGGGGTTGATCCACGTGGAGGACGGACTCAACCAGTGTGAAGACGACCTCTTTTACCGCAGTATGGTCCAGGTTCCGGAAAAATAGTAACCCCGCGTCAGGATGGACGTTTACCGAGAACGCGATTCGTCGTCAGGGGAAGTGGGGATCTTGTGCGGGGGTGAGGGAAAGTTGGACCGCTCTGTAGACGCAAACCCACCCTGGTTTCAAGCACCGCGGTGTCGCGCCTGCCAATCGACCTTTTTTTCTTGTCAACCGCTGAGTTACCATTTACAGATTCATCGGATCTGCCGATATCACCCTAAACGGGAGGCGCGCTGCCTCTGGCGGTCAATTGTTCATGGACCAACCGATTCGACTCTTTCTGATCCGACAGCGCGGTAGGTGGGTCACCGTGTTGCTGCTTTTGTGGCTGGCTGTTCCGGCCGCTGCCGATATTTACATCTATATCGACAGTCACGGCATCATGCACTTCACCAACGCCCCCACCTCCAGCAACTATCGGATCTATATCAGGGAGCGCCCCAATCACCAGCGTGCCGGGGTGGATGTCGACCGGTTCGATCGCTACATCAACGAAGCCGCCATCCGCCATGGGGTGGACTTCCCGCTGGTCAAAGCGGTGATTCATGCCGAATCCGCTTTTGATCCCCAGGCCGTATCAAAAAAGGGGGCCCTGGGGCTCATGCAGATCATGCCTCAGAATCTTTCGGAATTCCAGGTCGATGACCCGTTCGATCCCTGGCAGAACATCATGGGTGGCACCCGCTATCTAAAAGAGCTCTTAGAGCGCTTTGACGGTCAGGTGCCGCTGGCCCTGGCCGCTTACAATGCCGGCCCCCGAATGGTGGACACCCACAGGGGCATTCCACCCTTCCTGGAAACCGAGACCTACGTTAAAAAGGTGATGGACTTCCTCCACCGTTACCAACAGTGAAGCACCTACCATGGGCCGCCGCCTCCCGACCGTCCGATTAGACAACCCACCCCAGGCCGATTAACGCCGACCCAGGTATACCAGAAACAGCCCGGCCGCCATCATCACCAGCCCGAACCGACGCAGAACTCCCGGCGACATCCGCATCATTTTTGCCACCCAGTGCTTCATTTGATCTGGTACCGCAAAATAGGGAACGCCTTCGACGATCAACACCATGCCGATAACACACAGAAAAAA
>JAWOIA010000022.1:0-3232 GCA_046484885.1 Desulfosarcina sp.
GTTCATGGATAGGCTGACGATGGCCCATGAGAAGCGGTTTTACTCGCCCTCGGGCGGAATCCGCGAACAGATAGGGGAAAAAGATTTGACAAAATTTTGTCCATTCGTTAGGAAGTTATTCATCTTTTTAGTCTCACAAAAAACTAAAATGATTTAAAGATACCTATAATTACCTTTACGAACTTCCGTCATGATTGTCGATTGATCGGGGCCGCCGGCCAAGGCGCCTTTGTCGATGGCGGTCGGCCCCGGGGAGAGAAATTCGTTGCGGCATGCCGGACCCGCGGCCGCGCGGCAACCATCATCTGTCGAGAGGCAAAATGGCCGAGAAAATCTATAGTATCTGTGGCATGTGCACGTCCCGCTGTCCCATCATGGCGGAGGTCGAAAATGGCGAGATCAAGTTTCTGCAGGGAAATCCGCATTTCCCGTCGATGAAAGGCGCCATCTGTCCGCGCGGGGCGGCCGGTGTCGCCTTGATTCAGGACCGCGAACGCCCCCAGCGCCCTATGATCCGTGCCGGTGAGCGCGGGGAGGGCAAGTGGCGCCCGGTTGAATGGGATGAGGCCCTGGATTATGTGGCCGAAAAACTCAAAGCCGCCATGGCCCAATACGGGCCGCGAACCGTTTGCTTGACCGACCGCGGTGGGCCTTTTCGCGACATGCACCGCGCCTTTCTGCGCGGCCTGGGAAGCCCCAACTACTGCAACCACGACGCCTCCTGCGCCCGCAACGTCCAACACGCGGCGCTTTCTGTAATGGGTATGGGCCGCAAGGATGTTTCCTACGATCTGAAAAACAGCCGCCACGTGGTGTTGCAGCTGCGCAATATCTTCGAGTCGATCAACGTTCAGGAGGTCAACGATCTGCTGGATGCCATGGAAAAGGGCTGCAAGCTGACCGTCATCGACATTCGGGCCAACATCTCGGCCACCAAAGCCAACAACTTCTTCATGGTTCGACCCCGCAGCGACTACGCCTTCAACCTGGCCGTAATCCACGAGCTGCTGGCCAAAAAGCGCTACAATGTGGACTTTGCCCGGTTGCACATCAAGGACCTGGAAGCATTGGAGGCTTTCGTCGCCCCCTACACCCCGGAGTGGGCGGAACCCGAGACCGGTGTGCCCGCCAGATCCCTCCGGCGCTTTGTGGGCGAATTGGTCGAGGCCAGCCCGGCAGTGATCTGGCACCCGGGGTGGATGACGGCCCGCTACCGCAACTCCTTTTACGTTTGCCGCTCGATTTACATCATCAATGCCCTCCTGGGCGCCATCGGGGCCAAGGGTGGGCTGCCGCTGGTGAGCACACCCGGCGAGGTGGGCCGCAAAGGCCTCAAAAAAATGATGGACCTTTACCCCAAACCCGAGGAGAAGCGCGCCGACGGCGTCGGCTGGCGCTACCCCCATTTCGACGGCGGCCCCGGACTGACCCATCTGCTGTACAAGGCCATTGAGACCGCCGATCCTTACCCGGTCAAGGCCTACCTCTGCTTCCGGCACGACCCCCTGATGGCCTTCCCGGACCCCGAGCACCTGAAACAGGTTTTGGCCAAGCTGGACCTGCTGGTCTCAATCACCTTCACCTGGTCGGATACCGCCTGGTTTGCCGATGTCGTCTTGCCCCTTTCCCCCTACCTGGAACGCGAGAGCATCCTGGCGAGTAAAAACGGTCTGAAACCGTTCTTTTTCAGACGTCAACGCGTTGTGGCGCCCCGATTTGACACCCGCGCGGAATGGGAGATCTGGTCGGGGCTGGCCCGTCGGCTGGGGCTGGACGCGTTGGCGTTCGAGAGCGTCGAGGATATCTGGAACTTTCAGTTGAACGGCACCGGGGTGGCCATCGCGGATTTTGATGCGACCGGCAAGGTCACCCTGACCGACCAGCCCCGATATCGTGACATGCCCACACTGAAATTCAAGACCCCTTCGGGCAAAATCGAGATCATCTCCGAAAAATTGACGGCGGCCGGCCTGCCCTCGCTGCTGCCCTACGAACCCTGCGACCGCCCGCCCGAGGGGACCTTCCGTCTGACCTTCGGCCGCTGCGCGCTGCACACCCAGGGGCATACGGTCAACAACCCGATGCTGTTTGAGCAGATGCCGGAAAACGTGCTCTGGATCAACCGCAGGGCAGCCGCAAAACTCGCCATCACCGACGGCGCTCTGGTCACCGTCACCCGCAATGGCTACAGCGAGACCATTCGCGCCAAGGTCACGGACTTTATTCACCCCGATGCCGTTTTCGTGGTCCACGGATTCGGCCACAAGCTACCGGTGGAAAGCCGGGCGTTCAACCGCGGTCTGGCCGACAACAAGTTCATGACCGGCGGCCTGGACATCTGGGACCCGGCCGGCGGTGCGGTGGCCTGCCAGGAGCACTTCGTGTCGGTCCGGGCTGGGGCCTAACCCCCATTCCGCGGCAGCGCCGGAGCCGGTCCGTTCCGCGACACCTAAGGGGGGTGGGGGAGCGGCGCCAGCCTTTGCCAAGCAGGAGGTGATCGTCTTTCATGCCGGCAGCCTCACCGTTCCCTTTGCCGAGGTGGAAAAGCGCTTCGAGGCCCTGCACCCGGAAATTGACGTGCTGCGCGAGGCTGGGGGCAGCACCAAGCTGGCGCGCATGATCAGCGAACTGGGCAAGCCGGCCGACATCATGGCTTCGGCCGACTACAAGGTGATCGACAAGGGCCTGATTCCGGAGCACGCCGACTGGAACATCCTGTTTGCCAGCAATCAACTCGTGCTCTGCTACACGGACCAGAGCAAGTTTGCTGCGGAAGTCAACGCCGACAACTGGTACGAGATCGGCATCGTCTACCAAGACCAGTCCCTTTTTCCCCACCTCTCGGTGCTCCAAAACCTCCGCTGCGGTCTGCGCTACCGGCCGCGGACTGCGGACCGGTGAGTAGCCGGTAACAGGGCGATTCAGGGGTCGCCGGAGCAGGTCAGGTGGTCGGAAAGGATGTCCCGATACCCTTCGTCCGCTTGGCGCAGGATGCTGGCATGTAGGTTCTCGAACCGGGTCATAAGCCCCTCGGCGTATTCGGTCAGCCGGGACCCGTTTCCCTCTCGGACGACCAAGGACTTCCCGATGCTTTCCTCGGAGGTGCGGATGCGCATCCAGATCGCCCGGTAGCTCATCTTGAGCTCTTTGGCGGCGGCGTGAAAAGAGCCGGTCCGGCGGATAGTTTCGAGGATGCGGTAGCGCCCCAGGCCGAAGGCCACCTTACCGTCGG
>JAWOIA010000028.1:0-40218 GCA_046484885.1 Desulfosarcina sp.
TGAAAAACCCCCATCGACGGGTCGATTTACGGGGATCGGGGGTCCGGTTTGCTATTATCAACGCCGTCGACAACACGCGCCTGGGCGAGATCGACGGGGTTCGGGTTTTTCGTGAAACCCATCCCGGGGCCATTTACCTGCATTGCGGGTTCACCTTCCGGGTGGAGGCCTTGGATTCGCAGGCCCGCAACGTGGTGGTCGCCCCCTGCCGGGTCAACTATCACACCCGGGTGAGATCTCACAAAGAGACCTGCATTCTTGAATGGATGGGTCAAAAGCCGGTCAAGGGCACCCGCATGGATTTCGGCCGCATTCGGGTCACCGAGCAGGTGACCGGTTACGACCGCATCCACACCCGCACGGGCAAGGTGCTGCAACGCGACCCGCTTGATCTGCCGCCCTTGGTTTTCGAGACCCAGGGGATATGGTTCGTCGTACCGGAGGCGGTTCTGGCACTGGCGGTCAACGCCCAGATTCACGTCATGGGCGCCCTGCACGCCCTCGAACATGCAGTCATCGGTCTCTTCCCGCTGCTGGTGCTGGCCGACCGCGGCGACCTGGGAGGCATCTCAACCCCGGCCCACCCTCAGTTGGAAAGTGCGGCCATCTTCGTCTACGACGGCCTTTCCGGCGGCGCCGGCCTCTGCGCCCAGGCCTTTGGTGACGGCCTTGGTCTGCTTGAGGCCACTCTCACGGCTTTGTGTGCGTGCCCTTGCCAAAATGGTTGCCCCAGTTGCGTCCACTCCCCCCGCTGCGGTTCCGGCAACCGGCCCATCGACAAGGCCGGGGCGATATTTTTGCTCACGGCCTTGATTTCCGACCCGGCGGGTCCGGCGCCCCCGCTGCGGATCGAACCGCGGCCCATGGAGGCGGCACCGGCAAGGCCGGATTCGGCCAGGGTGCCGAAGACCGATCATCCAAACCGTCCCTATGGCGTGCTGGATCTCGAAACGCAGCTTTCGGCGCAGGAGGTCGGCGGATGGCACCATGCCGAGCGCATGCGGGTGAGTTGTGCCGTGCTTTACGATTCCCGGACCGACAGCTACCACGAGTTCGTCGAGGGGCAGGTGCCCATGCTACTCGAGCACCTGCGGCGGTTGGACCTGGTGATCGGGTTCAATATCATCCGTTTCGATTATCGCGTGCTGTCCGCCTATACCGATCTTGATTTCGGCCAGATTCGCACCTTGGACCTGTTGCAAAAAGTGAAAGATCAGCTTGGATACCGGCTCTCCTTGGATCATTTGGCGGCGGCAACCCTCAAGGCCGGTAAAAGCGGCACGGGTCTGGATGCGCTGCGATGGTGGAAAGCGGGCCAGATGGCCAGACTGATCGAATACTGCCGGTCGGATGTTGCCCTCACCCGGGACCTGTTCCGGTTCGGCTGCGAAAACCGCTACCTGTTGTTTCGCAACAAGGCCGGCCAGACGATCCGCCTGCCCGTTAGCTGGTAATGTGTTGCCCAGGCGTATAACGGGTCGGGTCCGCTAGGCCGGCCTCGGCAAATCCTCTTTTTCGAAGCCGGCACGAATCACAGCGACCGCAGGCCAGACCGCGGGGATCCGGGTCATAACAGCTGTGGGTCATCTGGTAATCGACCCCCAGAGCCGTCCCTGCCCGGATGATCTGGGCCTTGGTCAGGTCGATCAGCGGGGTGTGGATGCGAAACCGACCGCTGCCCTCAACGGCCGCTTTGGTGGCCAGGTTGGCCAAGGTTTCAAAGGCCTGGATATATTCCGGCCGGCAGTCGGGGTACCCGCTGTAATCAACCGCGTTGACGCCGATAAAGATGTCCCAGGCACCCAGCACCTCCGCCCAGGCCAGGGCGTAGGAGAGGAAAATCGTGTTGCGCGCCGGCACGTAAGTAACCGGAATCCCATCATCGACCAGGTCGCGACGGCGGTCTTTGGGAACGGCGATATCATCGGTCAACGCCGATCCGCCGATCGACTGCAAATCGATTCGGGCGACCCGGTGTGTTTTGACACCCATGGCCGCAGCCACGGTCTCGGCGGCCCGGAGTTCGCAATGGTGACGCTGGCCGTAAAAAAAACTGAGGCTGTGGAGCTCGTAACCGTTTGCAGCGGCCATGGCCAGCACCGTGGTCGAGTCCAAGCCGCCGCTGGACAGCACCACGGCGAGGGTGGGTTGGTTCATTTCAGGTTCCTATCCGGGCCAGCGGTCAGCCCCCAGTTGTTTGCGCTGCGATGGTGCTAAACCCCCCGATCCCGACCCGGCCAGATCACTTTGTGCAGCGGCACCTGGAGTCTGGCCTTGAAACGGGCATCCAGGAGCCACCGAGCCAAGCGATCCAGGGGCAGTTGACCCCATATCGCCGCAAAGAGGATCCGGTCGGGGGGCAGGGATTCGGGCAGACGAGCGGCCATATTTTGGGCGAATCGAAAATCTTCTTGATCGCCCACCACAAACTTTACCTGATCGTTGGGGGTCAATCTTGCCAAATTGGCCGGATCGTTGCGGTTGTGCTCTCCGCTGGAGGGGCATTTGATATCCATAATCCGGCTGCAGCGGCGATCGACCCGGTCGATGTCCAGGCTGCCGTTGGTCTCCATCAGCACCCGATAGCCGGAATCAAGCAGTCGTTCAACCAGTGTCGATGTGTGCCGCTGAGCAAGGGGTTCACCGCCGGTGACTTCGACCAGGTTGCAGTTGAATCGACCGACCGCAGCAAGGATTTGCCCCAGCGACAGCGGCTTCCCGTCATGATAGGCATATTGGGTGTCGCAATACCGACAGCGCAGGTTGCATCCGGTCAGGCGGATAAATACACAGGGGCGGCCGGCATCGGTGGACTCGCCTTGAATGCTGTAAAAGAGTTCATTTACCGTAAGCTTCATGCTATTACCCGACCAGTTGGCGCTCAATCCATCCTGGCAGCCTGAGCGAGCCATCTATATCAATGCGGTGCCGGCAAGTAAACCTCCGCTTTGTCGAAAAAAAGAGTAATCCATGGCTATTTACCGTCTTGAAAATGTGATTCAACCCTACGCCTGGGGCTCCACCACCGCCATTGCCGACCTGCTGGGCCGCCCGGTTCCCTCCGCAGACCCCCAGGCGGAGTTATGGATGGGCACCCACCCCAAAGGCCCGTCCATGGTGGTTGCCCAGGGCCGGCGCTTGCCCCTGCAACAGGTGATCGGCCGGCGTCCCGTCGAGGTTTTGGGAGCCGATGCCGCCCTGCGGTTCGGCCCCTGCCTGCCATTCCTGTTCAAAGTGCTGGCGGCGGCCCAACCCCTCTCCATTCAAGCCCATCCGAGCAAAAGCCAGGCTGTGGCAGGGTATGCGCGCGAGAACCGGGAAGGCATCCCGCTGGAGGCGGCGGACCGCAACTACCGGGATGACAATCATAAGCCGGAAATCATCTGCGCCCTGACGCCGTTTTGGGGGTTGAACGGATTCCGTCTGCCTGCCGCTGCCGTGGCTCTTTTGGCGCCGGTTTGTCCACGGGCGCTCAACGGTCCCTTTCAGGATCTGAAAAGGGGCCCAGCGGCGGGTCTGCGGGATTTCTTCAAATCCATGCTGTCCCTTGCGGTCGGCGACCGGGCGGCGGCGGTTGAGGAGATTGCGCAAAAGGCCCAACCCCTTCTGGATCAATCGCCGGTCTATCGCTGGATCGTCAACCTGACCCGCACGTACCCGGCGGATCTGGGTGTGCTCTCACCGGCCCTGCTGAATTTGATCCGCCTCGAGCCGGGCCAGGCCGTGTATCTTCCCGCCGGCCAGCTGCATGCCTACTTAGAGGGTATGGGTATCGAGCTCATGGCCAATTCGGACAATGTGCTGCGGGGCGGGTTGACCCCCAAACATGTGGACCTGACAGAGCTGATGGCGGTTGTCCGGTTCGAGGCCGCAGACCCGGCGGTTATCAGGGCCCAAGCGGTGAGGCCGGCTGAATACGGCTACGCTTGTCCGGCGCTTGAATTCGCCCTCAGCGTCATCCGAACCACGGATCGACGGGCCTATGTGTCGCCCGCGACCCGAAGCGTGGAATTGCTTCTGTGCACCGCCGGCGAGGGGGTCCTCGACGGTGGTGACCCACCCGGGTCCCTCTCGGTCAGGCGAGGAGACAGTTTTCTGGTCTCTGCGGGAGTGGGACGATACGCGATTCATGGCAGCGCCACCGTTTACAAGGCGGCGGTGCCCCTAGCGCCTCAATAATGATTCGGATCCTTGCAGTATTGGTCGAATCCGGCGTCCTGGAGGAACCGTGAGATCAGTCCCGCCAGCGCATCGGCCGTATCCACCCGATAGCGTGCCTGCTGGTCGGCGCCGGCGCGGGCTCTGCAGGTGGCGACCACTGTTTGCAAGGTTTCAGCAGCTAGCTCGATATTGACGTGAACCCGTATCAAGGGGCTTTTTGGCGGCATGCCCAACACCTCTTGGGTTGTGGCGGTTATGGTGTCGGCTTTTCAATTTCCACGATTCGGGCAACGGACAACCGGTCGATCTCGGAGATGACCCCGTTGACGGCGGTATCCGGTTGAAGATCCGAGAGCCGCGAAAAAAAATTTCGTAAAAACCGCCCCTGGCGATCCACACCCAGGACGATTTGGTTGATGAGTTTTTGGGGCAGCCGGGCGACGGCGTCTTTGGTGATCCAGGTTTCACCGTTGGCGGCCATGGTCGAGAGATGAACCGCCTGATCCAGCGCCCCGCCCGGGATCCAGAGCTCCATCGAAGACCCCGCATGGGGTTTGGCCGGGTCGTCTGTACCGCAACTGATCCCCATATTCATGCGGATCTGACCCAACCAGCCCTGATCGGTCTTCAGCTGCTCCTCCAGAGCCGCCAGGTGGCCGTTGATTCGGTTGGCGCAGGAGATGGCGCTGAAGATCGGGTTTCTGCCGGCACTTTCGCTGAAAAGGTAGTGGATCCGGTCACCGTCGCCGCCGCTGCGAACCCCACCAAGGGGTTTGGCAACCCCATCAATCACATCCCGGATGCGCCGGGTCAGCTGGAAAAAAAGGTCGGGAAGCATGATCTCGGCCAGGTGGTGGGCATGATGCAGGCGCAGTGATAAGACACCGATGGTTTTGCGGTCAGCGGCGGAATCGGTGCCGACAGCGGCCGGTTCCCGCTCCACGGCGGTGGCTGCCGAGTCATGCCAGTGGTCCCGCCGCAGCAGAAACAGGATTCCCTCCCGGAATTCCAAACCGAAGATACGCAACGGTCCGAGGTTCTCCTTTGGGTCGGTTGCAAGCAGACAGCTCGCCACCCCAAACGAAGCCGGAATCGGACCGGGTGCGACCGCGCCATCGGCAGGGGCGGCCGGCCGGGTGGCCTCCGTCTCGGGGGCGCTGAAAGGGCGCAGAAGGGTATATACAAAAGAAAAAAAACGCTGCCAGTCGCAAACGGTGCTCTTGATGGACGGCCGGAGCAGGAGATCGAAGACAGGGCCGGTGGCGCTCGATGTCAGCGCTGCGCTCAGGGCTTGCGATAGGGGGTCGTCAGTGCTTGGCGCGATCCACCGCAGCGTGAGGTCACGATCGACAAAAAACGCCGGAGGGTCGATCTGTTGTGGTGACAGGGACCAGGGTCCCACCCCGGCTTGGCCCGATGGCGACGCTTGACGGCCTAAGGATGGCGCCTGGGGCGGTGCAGCCGGCCGGCGGGTCTCATCCGCTGGCGGCTCCGGGCAATCAGCGGCCGAAGTCGCTGCTGGTTTCGGACAGTGAACTGCATCATAGGCGGACATGCGGGCTCGTTCCTGTTTGGCCGCGGGTGGCCCCGGCCGGATTGGTTCGATCGGGCCATGTGCAAGGCAAGCCGTGCGGCAGCGGAACCCGTTTATGCGTGCAAGCAGGGGCCCTATCCACAGGTGATCTAAGGCACGGTTATCGAGGAATTGAGAAGCGTCGTCAAGTAAAAAACGGCCGGGCCATTTCCCAAGCCGACGACCCGCCGCATCCGGACTTTTTACGGTGCCGTCATCATTGGTTCTTGACAAAAGCCAAGCCATGCAGGATGTGAAAGCGCCGATCGCGGATCGGCCAACTGGTATCCATGTTTCTGGATGGACACCAACTGACATCGACCCTTAAATAGTGCCCATCCATAAACGGTTATTTCGCCCGATATCTTCGTTATGCTCAAAATTTTATCCTCGGAATATCAACGATATGCCTGTGGTAAAATTTTTCGCATGCCTTGATCTCGACCAAAATTCCTCGTTTCTGGATGGGCACTAGATAACGGTGGCCAATGACCGTGAAGAAAAAACAGATCATCGAATGTGACATCGTCGATGTGGCGTACGGTGGCAAAGGGTTGGCAAAGATTGACGGGTTTACCGTCTTTGTGGATCAGACCGTCAGCGGCGACCGGGTCGCGGCGCGCATCATCAAAAAAAAACGCAACTTTGCCGAAGCGGTGGTCGAAGAGCTGCTGCTGCCGTCGCCCATGCGCGTGGATCCTCCCTGTCCCTACAGCGGTTTTTGCGGCGGCTGCAAGTGGCAGTTCATCGACTATGGGCATCAGATTGCGCTCAAACGCCGCCACGTCGCCGAATCGCTGCAGCATATCGCCCTGATCAGTGGAACGCCGGTCCTACCGACACTTCCGTCTCAAGACCTTTTCGGCTACCGCAATAAAATGGAATTTTCCTGCTCCGACCGCCGCTGGCTGATGCCCAGCGAGATGGGTATCGCGGTGGATACCGGATTCGCGTTGGGGCTGCATGTACCCGGAACCTTTCATCGGGTGCTCGATACCCGGGCGTGTCTGCTGCAGCCGCAGCGCGGCAACCATATTCTGGACCTCGTTCGCCGCTATCTGCGGGAATCTGACCGGCCGCCCTACGGACTCCGCTCCCATACCGGCTTCTGGCGGTTTCTCATGTTGCGGCACTCGCGCACCCATGACCAATGGATGGTCAACATCGTCACCGCCGACGAGGACCTTCGGGCGGTCATGCCCCTGGCCGACCGGGTTCGTGACCGGTTTCCCGAAGTGGTCTCGGTGGTTAACAACATCACCGCCAGACGATCGGGCGTAGCCGTCGGTGAGCGGGAAATTCATCTGGCCGGCCAACCGGTGTTGACGGATCGGATCGGGGCTTTTGAGTTTGAGATTTCAGCCAACTCTTTTTTTCAAACCAACACCTGCGGGGCGCAGGCGCTTTATGAAAAGGTGGGGCGCTACGCTGCACTCAAGGGCGACGAGACCGTGCTGGATCTCTATTGCGGAACCGGAACCATCGCCATCTGGCTGGCCAAACAGGCACGCGCGGTGATCGGCCTGGAATGGTCGGCCAGCGCCGTGGCCGATGCCCGCAAGAACTGCATGGCCAACGGCATCGACAACTGTCAGTTCGTTTTAGGGGATGTCAAAGAGACGCTGAAAACCATCCCCGCGGTGCCGGATCTGCTGGTGATCGACCCTCCCCGTGCCGGTGTCCACAAAGATGTGGTGGCACAGGTGCTCACCCTGGCGCCCGAGACCATCGTCTACGTCTCTTGTAACCCAGCCACCATGGCCAGGGATCTACTGGCGCTCAAGCAGGCCTACAGGGTCGAGGAAGTCCAGCCGGTGGACCTGTTTCCCCACACCTTTCACATCGAATCGGTGGCCAGACTGGTTAAAAGACGCTCCGGCCTCCAGCCCCAAGGGGTTGCATGCCCGTCTTGAGGTCGCCGCCGCCGGGCGTCGACTGGTTGGGGGGCTTCGCTTGAGACCGGATGGCAACACGGGACCAAAACGGCGGGTCGATCAGAATGCACCCAGCTGGCAGTTGGCAATTTTGATCCCCATGGCCTCGCAGGCCGAGGATAGTTCCATTTTGGTCAGGCTCATCCGTCCGGCCAGTTCCCAGGCCGCCAGGCAAGCCAGACAGTCGCCATCCATGGCCCGGCGGATGGCGTCCTTGAGGTTTTGGGTCACCATGGCCGCAGGTTTCACCATCTTTTTCTTTTTCAATCCGTATCCGAACAACCCCAGCTGGCATCGGCGGATCCGTTTTTCCAGCAGGTCGATGGTTTTTCCAACCGTCAGGGGTGGGCAGTCGAGTTGTTTGGAAATGGAAAAGGCCGCCGCACAGGTGATGCTCCCCGCCTTCTCTTTTTTAAGAATGACATCGGCGATGGCCGTGTCGATCTCGCCGTCGGGGTGTTTGGCTGCGTAATGTCCGGCATCGGTGTGTACCATGGGAAACCTCGCTTTGCTTGAGTGGTGAGGGACGGGCGGCAACCCTCGAGTGACCGGAGGGTGGTCAGCCGCGGCCGTTTTCGTTTCGGCGCCTGTTTTTCAGGCCGGCCAGGACCCATCTGAGGCTCCATCCGACGACCACCGGCCCGATGCCCACCGTGGCGAAGACCACGCCATTGTGCTGCCAGGGTTTGAAAAAGAGCGCCCAGGCGACAGGCCAGAAGATCGACAGAACGATTGCCAGTCGAAGGGTCCAAGAGAGCGTCCGATCCGGCCGCTGAAAGATGATCCGTGAGGGTCCCGCGTGCGGTTTTCGAATCCGGGGCACCAGAAACAACCCTGAAATAATCAGGGCCACGATCAAAATTTCTTGTATTCCTGAAAACATAGGAACCTTTGCCGGATCGTTTCATCGGGGGTGGTTGGAATGTGAACGGCCGTGTCACCCCAGACCATAGGCAAATCCCGGCCAGGATTCAAGACCGAAATCGACGCCCGATGCCATGGCCCGCCCGCCCGCATGCGAGAGACCGGTTTGCGCCCCCCGGCCAACCAAAACCGATATTGCTTTCATCTAACTGATATTATTGCCAAGGATAGTATAAGCCCACCTGGGAATCATACCCAATAACCGTTTTGGGTTGGGGGCGAATGAACCCGGACAGAAGCACCGGCCCCCATCAGCCGGCTGTGGAGCCGGGCCCGGGTGGTCATGCAAACAGCTTCAGCTGGGACGGTTGCGTCAGCGGGGGTGGGTCAGGTATGGCGGCCGGTCGGCCGCTGGTCGACTCTACCGGTGTCTCATAGGTTACCCGAATGTGGTTGGCGCGACCCGGCTCGATGGTCCGGGGGCAGGGAAGCATCAGGGCGGTTTCCTGGCGCGTCATGACCGGGAACCCGTAAACCTGGTTGGTGTATTTGATAATCTTGCCGGCCGCCTGGCGGTCGCGGATAAACTGCAGGTGCCCTTCCAAACGCCCGCTGATGCGATGGTGGCTCTGTGCCAGGCTCTGCTGCCATCCGTGATCGATCAGGGAGCGGAAGGCCGGGTCCAGCTCATAACCCAGGCTGTTGCGGCCGGCGGCCGCGGCGGCGAAAAGCGTGGTGCCGGTTCCCAGAAACGGGTCCAGAACCGTGTCACCCATGACGGAAAACATGCATATCAGACGGTAGGCCAACTCAAACGGGTAGGCGGCGCTCCGTTTTCGCAGCCGCTCATCTGCGGTTTTCTGACGGGTGCCTTTCAGGTCCATCCAGACGTCCGAGAACCAGCCGTTGCGCTCCTCCCAGAAAAAAGCGCTCTGGCGGCGGCCGTTCTTTTGCGTCTCGGATGCAAACAGCCGCTTGCCCCCTTTCCGGAAGATCAGGATATATTCATGCTCCAGAGTGACGTAGGCCCCGGGCGGCATCATGCCCGACCCCATGAATTTGTTGGGTGCGTTGGTTTGCTTGCGCCACAGGATGTGGGGCAGGGTGGTCAGTCCCAGGCTCAACAGATGGGATATCACCCGGCTGTGGTTGGGATACAGGGCGAATTCATCCCCGAGAGTGCGGGTGGCGTCGCCGATATTGATGCAGGCGATGCCGCCGGGGACCAGCACCCGGTTCACTTCGTCCCACACCCGGTCCAGTTGACGGTGCATCAGCTCAAAGGCCCTCGGGCCGTTCAGGCCCTTCAGGGCGGCCCGGACCGCCGCATCCTGCTGAAACTGGTCATCCCACATTTCGATCATGGGATAGGGCGGCGAGGTCACCACCAGATGGACACTTTGGGTTGCGACATCGGACATCGTGCGGGCATCGGCAAAATGCGTTTGATGCTCGGTTATCATGCTTGGCTTTCAGTCCATAGCGGCCGCTTTCCATCTGCCGCCGCGCTTCTAAGATTCGGGCCGGTTATCTGGCGGCAGCTCAGCGGGTTTCGTCGATGACGGTATTTCTCAACACCCCGATGGCTTCGATCTCCACCTCGACCACGTCGTCATGGGTTAACGGCCCGACACCAGCCGGGGTGCCGGTGAGGATGATGTCGCCGGGCATCAGGGTGACGTTTTTGGAAACGAAGGCCACAATCTCCGGGATTTTAAAAATCATCTGCTCGGTGTTCGCCGCCTGAACCGTTTTGCCGTTGAGCCGGCAGTGGATCGTCAGGTTCTGGGGGTCGGGCAGATCCTGAGCCCGCACCACCTGTGGGCCGATGGGGCCGAAGGTGTCCAGGGACTTGCCGCGGAACCAGCCGCTGCGGTCCCCGTTCTGGAGGTTTCGCTGGCTGACGTCATTCATGCAGGTGTAGCCGAAGACGTGATCCATTGCAGCGCTGACCGAAAGATCTTTGCAGCGGTCGGCGATGATCAGCGCCAGTTCGGCCTCGTAATCGGTCCGCAAGTGGTCAAACCCGTAGGCCTTTAAAAATTTGGGAATGACGATGGGTTGATCCGGTCCGATGAGCACGTTGGGGGTTTTGGGAAAAAGAAGCGGTTCATCGGGCACCTGATTGCTGAATCCGGTGACTTTCACCGAGGCGCTTTCGGCAATGTGATCCCGGTAATTCAAACCCAATGCGATCAGTTTGGTCGGATTGACGGCATAGGTTTCGGAGCGGTTTTTAATCGGCAGTCTGATCATGGGCGATCCTCTCGACCAACGGGTGACAACCCGTTGTCCTGAAAAGCGTGAAGGAGTGCTTCGTCTACCGTGGCCTCGTAGCCGGTCAACGTGGCCACCACCTGGTCGCCATCATCCAGGAAGGTAAAATCGGCCACGATTCGGCGCGGGTTGACGTCGGTGACCGCCATCACCGCTTTGACGCCCGACGGCGGGAATGCCAGACGATATTGGCGGTAGGCACGGGCATAACTGGGCAGACAGACATTGCCGGTCTGTTCGAAACACCACACGATGGCCATCTGGAAGGCACCGTCGAGCACCATGGGGTCGGAAATCCAGCGCTCCTGGATGGCGTCCTGCATCCAGGCTGCGGGTTTCGGGGCACCCATCAGATGGGCCGTCATGCCCCGGTCGCTGAAATGGTCGATGGTTTTGATTGCCCGCAGATGCTCACCGTGAAACAGGATCGGTCCATAAACGGCGTTCAAATCCCGGGGGTAGGGGCGGCTGCCGTTTTTGGCTTCGCCGGTGAATGGGGGCGCATCGGGAAAATGCGTCACCAGGAGGGCCCGGGCTCGTGAATGGATCACATCGCGCCCGTTTTTGACCCCATTTCTCAGCTCCACATCGACCTGCCACGCATTGCCGTTTTTTCTGGCCTTACCGGCTAAGAGACGGACGCGCTTCTTTTCCTGTTCGATGCGGATGCCGCTGAGCAGTCGGAAATCGTCGAGGCCGTGCAAGGCCATACCGGGATGCCCTTTGAGGGCACCATGGCCGAACCACTCGCTGATCAGGGCAAACGGCACCACCGCTTTGCCGCCGATGACATGGGAGGCCAGGACCGGGTAGCGGTGCAGGTCCAATTCGCGTCGTTCCAATAGCACCAGGGGTGAAATCGACTCATCCGCCCCGGCCTCACTCGACGTCAGGTGCACGCTGCCGATAAGGACTTCGACGGGACCGGGACCGGAATTTTTCATTTCGGCCACCATCAGGCGGGCACCGGTTTCAATGGGGATCAGAGCGATATTTTTTTGATGCAAGGCTTTTTTAAGGGCCGGTGTCACCATGCCTCCGTCCCAGGGTCCCCAGTTGATGGCCGTGACACGGCACCCGGGACGGCGATGGGACTCCGCCCGGGCCATTTTGTTGAGTGCTTCGTTGGCCATGGCGTAGTCGCACTGGCCGGTGTTGCCTGTGCGGGCACTGACCGATGAAAAGAGGATCAGGTGGCGCAGCGGTTCGGTTTGCGTTGCGGACAAGAGGTTTTTGAGCCCCTCGACCTTGGTGGCGTAGACCTTCCGGAACGCATCGATGGTTTTGTCGACGATCAGTCGATCGTGCAACACCCCGGCGCCATGGATCAGGGCGGTTATCGGGCCCATCTGGTTGCGGATGGCGTTGAGCGCCACGCTCAGTTCGTCGGGCCGAGTCACATCGGCGCTGAAATAGGACGCCTGGACGCCCAAAGCCCCAAGCGCGTCAAGGGTCCGAACGATGGTGCGGTTGGCCAGATGGTTGCGGTACAGCGACTCCAGCAGTGCCGGCGTGGCAGCCGAGCCGGCAGGTTCATGCTGGAGGATGGCTCGTTTGATGGCTCCCTCCTCCTCGACCGCCTGGAGCCAGTCCGGCACGGCAACGGGCGGCGCGGATCGGCCGATCAAGGCGATGGCGGCGCCGCTGGCTTGGGCCAAGGCGCAGGCGCAGGCGGCGGTCACCCCACGGGCTCCCCCGGTGATGACAACCACATCGGTTGGGTGCAGCTGAAGCGGACCGTCACCGATCAGGGCGCGTACCGGTACCAGGGTCACCCGGCCATCCGGTCGCAAACCGATCTCCACCGGGTCCCCATCCTCAACCCTGATCAGTTCGGCAACGGCCTGCCCGGCAGCCGCATCCGCGTCGCCAAAATCGGGCGAAAGGTCAATGGCTCGGCAGATAACCCGGTTCCACTCCACGGCTGCGGTTTTTATCAGACCGGCCAAGGCACCCTGTTCGGGATCATCAATGGGGCGGCCGGAAAAACCGAAGGAGCCATCCATACCGGTGATTCCGGCCAAGAGTGCATCGCCCGTTTCAGCGGCCGCCGACAACTCCGAAGCGGCATGTTTGGCGGCCAGGAAAGCGGTTTCCGGTTCGATGGGGCTGCAGATGATCACCCCCCCCGCACCGCAAAAAGAGGCGGTAAGACCGACCTGATCGGGCGTGAGCCGTCGGGCCGTGATCGACTCACGTTGGAGATGGTTCACCATCGATTGCGCCAGGGCGGTGTGACCGCCCACTACACCAACCCAGCGATCGGATGCGATCCGGATTGAACGACCCGTCGCCTTGGGTCTTGCCGCGATCTCGATGATCTGGCGGGGTATCGTTTCCGACGTCGGGCCAGAAGCGGCCGGCTGGGTTGAAAGCGGTGTGCCCGCCGTGGATTCATCTACCGGAGCTGCCTGCCCGCCAGCAAGAAAGTCGCAGATGTGGCCCAGGGTCCTGAGCGTGCCCATCATCTCGGGCGTGACCCGGGGCAGGTGAGGCATACGCGCTTCCATGGCCGACAGGATCTCGACGCGTTTGATCGAGTCGATGCCCAGGTCCGCCTCGATCTCCATCTCGAGCCCCAGCATCTCCTGCGGGTAGCCGGTCAGCTCGGATACGATGGCGATCAGCGTCTGGTGGACGCTGGCCTCATTTGCGGCGGCCCGTGATTCCGCCGCGACCGCAACGGACACCTGCAGATCCGGGGTCGGGTTGCCGTGTGCAAGAAAGTCGCAGATGTGGCCCAGGGTCCTGAGCGTGCCCATCATCTCGGGCGTGACCCGGGGCAGGTGAGGCATACGCGCTTCCATGGCCGACAGGATCTCAACGCGTTTGATCGAGTCGATGCCCAGGTCCGCCTCGATCTCCATCTCGAGCCCCAGCATCTCCTCCGGGTAGCCGGTCAGCTCGGACACGATGGCAATCAGCGTCCGGGACAAGTCGTCAACCGCTTGGGGTCGGGTCTCCCCTTGCAAAGCGGTCGGCAGCGGCTGCGCCGCCATCGCGGCTGCCGGCGTTGGAATGGCTTCAGCCACCGCCGCTGGAAGCGCAGGCGGCGGCGCACGAAATACCGGGTTGACCGTTGCCGAGGATGCCGGGGCCGCGATCGGTTCCGGATCGGTTTCCGGCTCACGCAGACCCGCAGGCGTTGGCAGGGGCATCTCAGCGGCGGAAACGAATAACCGTTGGGTGCTTTTGATCATTTCCTGAAGCGTCTGGCTGGCGTGGGCCTGGGTGTCTAGAAATTTCTGATGTGCCTGCGCGGTCTGCTGCTGAAGGGCCTGAATGGATTCCATTCCCTTCTGGAGGATGGCCAAGGCCCCCTGACGGTCGTTATAACCGGGGGATGAGGGCATAGGCCGGCCGGCAGCGCCCGCTGCTGGCCGGGCATGGGTCTGGTCGTTGGGCTGCATGGGCGGTCGGGTGTGCACGGTTGAAGGTGAATCAAGGGTCGTGTCGGCCGGAAAACCGGTGGTTTGGGCCGGGCTTTCAGGGTCCGGTCGGGTCAGGGGCGGGTCCGCCAACAAGGTCGGGCCGCTTTTCGAGGCCTTGCGATAATTGGTTCCACACAAGGCAATGGCCATTTTCTGCTGACGTGGCGCCGCAAGCGCGCTTTCCCAGCGGTTCAGGTCAAGGTCGCTGCCCAGAGCGGCCAGGTGGCTGATGGCGTGGGCAAGGTCCATGATGCCCGAGGCCTTGCCGGCAGAGCGATCCAGGGCAATGGCCGAAACCGGTTTGCCGTTGAGGGTGGAGCGAACCATACCCGATAGCACCGCTTTGGGCCCCACTTCGACGAAAGTGCGCACGCCGGCCGCGTAGAGCTGCTCCAGGGTCTGTTGAAACGCCACCGGCGCGGTCAGTTGCCGGCTCAACAGGGCTCGACAGCCGGCCGGGTCGGTCGGGTAGGCCATGGCCGTGACATTGGCGTAAACCGGGATCGGGGTCGGGGTGAAGGGTGTTTTTGCAATAACCTGGGCAAACGGTTCGCCGGCCGATGCCACCAGTGGGCTGTGAAAGGCGGCGGCAACGGGCAGGTCCACGGTGCGGTACTCGGCTTCAGCACAGATCCGCCGGGCGCGTTCAAGGGCTTGATTGGTTCCGGAGAGCACACCCTGGTTGGGGCTGTTGATGTTGGCCAGCACCAGATCCGGTATTTTCCCGGCCAAGGCCCGCAGGTCCGGGATGGCGGCCTGCACGGCCAGCATCCCTCCCGCGTCGCCGTTTTTAGCGGCATCCGCCATCAGGCGGCCACGCGTGACACTCAAGCGCCAGAGGGTTTCCCGATCGATCCAACCCGCGGCACACAAGGCCGGCAACTCCCCGTAACTGTGTCCGCAGGTTGCATCCGGCCGTACCTGGAAATAGTCCAGAACCGAAAGCATGCCAAGGCTGACGGCGCCGATGGCAAGCTGCGCCACCTCGGTCCGGCGAAGGTCCTCGGTCTGCCGGCGCAGCTGGTCTTCCGAGAAGCCCGGCTGAGGATAAAGGTAGTCCCACAAGGGTGTGGCAGAGTCAAAATGGTCAGCGGCACATTCAACGGTCTGCATGAAATCGGGAAAACTGCAGGCCAGGTCTCTACCCATATGGGCATACTGGCTCCCTTGTCCGGGAAACAGGAATGCCGTCTTGCCAGATTCCCCGGATGCCGCGCCGTAATAGATCCCCTGAGCGGACCATAGGTTGGACCGGCCGGCCGTGACCACTTCGATGGCCGATCGAAGCCGCTCGTTCAGCCGCCCGGGGTCAAGGGCCGTGTCGACCACCATGACCAAGCGCTGGGGATGCTCTGACGCAAAGGTGGCCCGCAGGGATCTTGCATGCCAGGCGATCCGGCAAAGGCCGCCATCGTGCACCAATTGATCCATCAGTTCACTGATGGCGGCCGCTAGGGCTTCGGGATGAGTCCCCGAAAAGGCCAGGATCTCGACCGATCCATCCCAGGCGATTTCCATTCGTTGCTTGCGATACTCCTCCAGGACCACATGGAAATTGCTGCCTCCGAAACCAAAGGCACTGACCCCGCTGCGTCTGGGACTGCTGCTGGGGCTGAACCAGGGCCGTGTCGTGGTGTTGAGGTAAAAAGGGCTGTTTTCGATATCCAGGCGCGAATCGGGTTGTGCGACCTTGAGGGTTGGAGGGAGAACCTTGTGGTAAAGGGACAGGGCTGATTTGATCACCCCGGCCACTCCGGCCGCGGCCTTCGTGTGCCCAATCATGGATTTTACCGATCCCAAGGCGCAACGCCGGCCACGGGGCGCCGGTGTGTCGAATACGCGTTTGAGGGCATTGAATTCAACCTCGTCACCCACCCGGGTGCCGGTGCCGTGAGCCTCCAGCAGCTCCACGGTTTCAGGCCCGAAGCCGGTGTTGCGATAAGCTTCGATCAGGGCGCGGGCCTGGCCGTTGGCCCGAGGTGCGTAGATGCTCTGGGACTTTCCGTCGCTTGAAGACCCGATTCCACGGATCACAGCGTAGATCCGGTCGCCGTCCCGTTCGGCCTCCTCGAGGCGCTTCAGTACGAGGATGCCGATGCCCTCGCCCAACACCGTGCCGTCGGAATCGGCCGAGAACGGTCGCGCGTCACCGCTGGGCGACAAAACACCGGTTTTGGCGAAGCACATGTGCATGAATGGGTCGTTGATCGTGTCGACCCCACCCGTGACCACCAGATTGCTTCTACCGGATGTCAGTTCCATCAGTCCCAGATGGAGGGCGCTCAGGCTGCTGGCGCAGGCGGCATCCACCACACAGTTGGTCCCACCCAGGTTAAGGCGGTTGCTGATCCGACCGGCGACCACATTGCCCAGCAGGCCGGGAAACGAATTCTCCTGCCAAGGAACGTAACTATTTGATATATAATCTACAACGATGGACTTTTGCTGGTCGGACAGCCCTATTTTATCAAGCGCTTTGCGCCATACGGGGTGGCCGAGGCGCGACCCCAAACCGATCACCAGTTCCTGGGTTCCGGTTACACCCAAAATCACGGATGTGTGGTCACGGTCGAACTCGCGGTGATCGCCGTACCCGGCATCCGAAAGGGCCGTTTTTGCGGCCACCAGTCCCAAAAGCTGGGACGTATCCGTAGCCTCCAGCACTGTCGGTGGAATGCCGAACTCGGTGGGGTCAAAGGAGACGGTCGGAAGAAATCCACCGCGGTTGCAATAGATGTGATCGGGTCGATTGGGGTCGCTGTCGAAGCATTCCCGGAGCCCCTGGTGGGTCGGCGGAGGGTCGGTGATGCAGTCGATGCCGTTGCGCAGAACCCGCCAGAAATCCTTGATATTTCTCGATTGAGCGAACATGCCACCCATACCGATGATGGCAATCGGCGGCTGGTGAACGGGATTTTCGGTATTCATGGTTGATACATAGACCGGTTAAAGGTGGTTGCCTCAACACCGAACGATGCGCTCACAGAAACCATGGCTGCAGCGCCCGCGCGACTGAAAACACACCCCCTCTTTATAATTCATTGACTCGCAAAAGACAAGCGATTGACACGCACTGCCCATGTTGATAGGTAGATATATCAACTTAACAGGATCTGACTCTATGATTCACTTCTATACGAATCGTGAACTATCTGAAAAATTGGATATTAACCTCGCCCGCTGGAAACGCTGGTCACGTTCCTTTTTGCCACCCGACCCCTTGGGCGGCCTGCAATCGGGTTATGCGCGCCAGTATCTCTTCAAGGATCTTTTCAAGGTTTTTTTAGGTGGGCACCTGCTCGGTCACCTGAAACTCTCGCTCCCGCAGAGCCGTCAGATACTGGCTGATTTGTCACCCTGGCTGATAAAAGCCGGTTTTTTCGAATTGCCGGGTCTTCAGGAACGGAAAACATCAACGATCGGGCACCGGGAAGGCTACCGCATCTATTTTTGTTCCACGGTTCAAAGAGGGAAGAAAAATCGATTTCAATTCGCTTACCTCATCCGACAAACCCGCCACATCCAACGGGGGCGATCACCAGACGCAGAGTTGGTCACCGAGACCTATGCAGAGACACGCCTCCACTGCGACGGGCCCAGGGGTGAGGAGTTGCTGCAGAACCCCACCGTTCTGCTGATCAATCTTTCCGGGTTGTATGAACAGGTGCACGCTGCGCTGAACCATCAACCGCGTTGAAGGGCGGGGATGCAGCCAGGCAGGGGCGATCACCAGCGGCGATGGGCCGGTGCGCCGATTGCCGACCCAAACCCCTGGTTCAGGGCGGGCAGCGTGAGACGATTTCTGCTGCGGTGACGGGGCAGACCAGGCCCGGGGTCGGGGGCAGTTCGACTCCCTGGCTTTTTAGATGGTTCAGTCGCGAGATGACAGCGGCACCATAGAGCAAATTCAGGGCCACGGTTACCGTCTTGCGGTTTTGGGGCGGGTCCAGAAACGAGCCTTTGACCCACTCGTTGAAGGCCCCCATGGCCGGGCCGCACCAAATCTGAAAGTCGATGGCCCGATCCACGATGCCCTTTTTGGCCCACAGGGAGGCCCGGCCCAGATACGAGCGAAAGACCAGGGCCATTTTGTGTTTGGGATCTTTTTCCGCCCGCTCCACCTGGGAGGGGTCCCTGCGGCTGAAAAAGGCGCGGGTGTTCTCCCACTCCTGTTCGAACCGGCATCGTAAAAAGGAGGATTCCACTAAATGGCGCTGGTTCTGCGGGACCGCTTCAAAGCGGTCGTAGGTGCGGTAGATGTCATACAGTTTGGATCCGCGCATGGCGAACAGGGTACCCCGTTTGAGCACCTGAACTCTAACGCCCATCTCGAACATGTCAGCTGCTGGTGCCATGATAATGTCTGCCTGGCGGGCCTCGGCCAGCATCTTTTTGACTAAGGGCGAGGTGTCGGCCTCGAGGCAGGATTGATTGATGGAACCGGTAAGGATGTACGCCGCTCCCATGGCAAAAGCGGCGGCAGCCGACTCAGGGGTGGCGATGCCGCCGGCAAGCCCGACCCGCAGGGGGAGGCCGTAGGCGTACTGTGCGGCCATTTCATCCCGCAGCGCCGTCATGGTGGGAAAGAGGCACAACGCCGGTCGGTTGTCGGTATGGCCGCCCGAGTCCGCCTCCGCAGTCAGATCCTGGGCCATGGGGACCTGGCGGGCCAGGTCCGCCTGTTCGGCGGAGATGACCCGCCGCTCCAGCAGGCGTTGGAGGTGTTTGTCCGCCGGTGGGGCAAAAAATTTGCGGGCAACCTCTTCGCGGGACACCTTGGCGATGATCCGGTTGGGACTGACGATCACGCCCTGGTCGTTTCGATGAATGCCGTGGGTGCGGTATTGAACCAGGGGGGTTGTCAGATCCAGGAATGCGGATGCCGATACCAGGTCAACCCCCTTGGCCAGGTAGAGATCCACCGTTTTTTGTTCCAGCTCCGGCTCGCTGGGACTGTGAATCAAGTTGAAGCCGAAGGGCGTTTGACCCAGACGCAGCTGGAGTTCATCGATGGCTGTTTCGATCTGGTCGAGCGACAACCCGCCGGCGCCGAAGAAACCGATCATGCCGGCCCTGCCGGCCGCTTCAACCATGGCGGTCGAGGTGATGCCGTTGGCCATGTCCCCGCAGATATAGGCCAGTTTGAGGCCGTGGTCCGATCGGAAGCCCTGGTCCCCCATGCAGGCCAGGGAGAGCGGGGGAGCCCAACCCAGCAGGCGGTAGTCGCCTGGGACCGGCTGGTGAGGCATCCCGATGGTGGCGATTCCATCCTGGGCTATCCCGACCTGTCCGTCGACAGCCACCACATAAACGGGTTGCGCAAGGTTGCGCAAAGCCGCCAGGAGTGCGGCAGGATCCGTGGCCGGCCGGTGCTGCGCCGCTTTCCAACTACCGTGGCTGTGGGTCATCCCGTGTTTTGGGGTCATGTCGGGGCTCTTTGATGAAACGGTTTCATAGGCACGTCAGGTCGATGATCCTCGCGGGTGATAGCGGCTGTGGGCCTCCAGCAGTTGGCGTTGGGCCACATGGGTGTATATCTGGGTCGTGCTGATATCGGCGTGGCCCAGCATCATTTGAACCGCACGCAGATCGGCGCCGCCTTCCAGCAAATGGGTGGCGAAGGCATGGCGTAAGCTGTGGGGGGTAATTTTTTTTTTGATCGTTGCCAGGCGGCCATAGCGGCCGACCAGATTCCAGAAACCCTGGCGGGTCATGGCACCTCCCCGACGGGTGACAAACAGGTGTGCGCTCGAACGGCGCTTCAACAACACGGGTCGCGATTGCTCCAGGTAATCCTGAATCGTGCTCAGGGCCATTCGACCGACGGGCACGACCCGCTCCTTGGACCCCTTTCCGAAAACCCGCACAAAACCAGCCTCCTGGTTGATTGCGGTCATGTGCACCTGGATCAGTTCCGACACCCGCAGGCCGGCCCCGTAAAGCAGCTCCAGCATGGCTGCGTCCCGCAACCCTTCGGGGGTGGAACGGTCCGGTGCATTCATCAGCGCGTCCACGTCGGCCACGGTCAACACATCGGGCAGGTGCAGGCCGGTTTTGGGCAGGTCGACCGGCTGGGCCGGATTGCTGGGAATTATTTTTTCGTGGGTCAAAAACTTGAAAAAACCGCGCAGGCTGACCAGGTGCCGCGCTCGGGAACGGGCACGTAATCCCCGGTTTCTGAGGTGGATCAGGTAGGTCAGGATCAGCCCGGTATCGACAGCGGCCGTTCGGGTTGTTTTTTGCTGCTCCAGGAAAAGGCCGAATTCGGTCAGGTCCGTGCTGTAGGCGCCGATGGTTGGGTCACTCAGGCCCTTTTCCACCACCAGGAAGGTCAGGTACTGATCCACGTACGCGGGATAATCGACGGCGCCGCCCATCAGCTATACCTCCAGCACGGGGTCAAATGGTGCCGGGTGGTTTAGCACCTGGGCACCCGACTCCCGGACCACAACCTGGTTTTCCATGCGTATGCCCCCCCAGCCTGGCAGATAAATGCCCGGCTCCACGGTCACAATCATCCCCGACTCCAGACGTTCGTCCGTGATCGGGCTCAAACGCGGGCTCTCATGAACCGCCAGGCCGGTGCCGTGGCCCAGGCCGTGGCCGAATTTGCCCGCAAAACCGCTTTGGCTGATATGGTCCCTGGCAATCTGGTCCACCTGAGTGCCGCTGGCCCCAGACCGGATGGCCGCTATGGCCATGTCACGGGCCCTGACCACCGTGTCGAACACCTTCTTGAAGTGACGGTCCGGCTTGCCGATCACCAGCGTCCGGGTCGTATCTGAACAGTATTCGTCCAGACGGGCGCCCCAATCGAAGAGAATCGGTTCGCCCGGGGCCATTTTGCGGTCGCTGGGAACGGCGTGGGGCAGCGCGCTGTTGGGACCCGAGGCGACGATAACCGGAAAGGAAGGGCTCTGGGCACCCGCTTCACGCATGGCTTTTTCCAGAGCCCAGGCCGCCTCTTTTTCGGTCAGGCCCGGGCGGACCCGATCCAACACGCTTAAAAAGGCGTCTTCAGCCAAGCGCAGGGCCTGAACGGTTTTTTGGATTTCCTCCTCGGATTTGACCTGTCGCAAAGCTTCGACCATGTTAGCGGTGGGCACCAGCGCAATCGGTCTTTCGAGCCTGCCCAACACGTCGGTATAAGCCGCATGTTGTTTATGACTGATGCGCGCACTTTCGAAACCGATCCGGCGGATGCCCACTGCACTGGCAATGGCGGGCAGTTCTTTTTCGAGACCGTTTCGGTAACAGACAATGTCGAACCCCGGCGCCTCGCGCTGCGCCTGCAGCTCAAAGCGGCTGTCTGTTGCCAGGATCAGGTGGCGGTCGGAGACAATCAGTACCCCGGCAGATTCGTCAAACTGGGTATCTTCAGCGCTGAATCCGCTCAGATAGTAGCGGTTGTATTGGACCGATACCATCAGGGCGTCCACCTGCGCTTCGATCAGGGCCTTTCTGATGGCGGCAATGCGCTTTTGAATGATCGCTTTCAACGCTGCTCCTTTCTCATGTCTGGCCGGGCTTTGCAGCAATGGATTGACACTGGTTCACCCTTTTTATTATGATTGCATTCACTTTTCAAGCCGTGTGATTGGCCTGTCACCCCATCGACCGCCCCATTGGCGCGCAGATCCGCTGCCGACGACCGTGAAGGAGGACCTAATGAATATCCGCACCCATGACCTGATCGACCCGAGCTTGTGCGGCAAACCCCTGTCTTTGGGCGACGGAAGCAGCCAGGTTGAACTCGTGACGACGCCGGCAATGGCTGCGGACGAGCATGGTCTGGTCCACGGTGGTTTTATTTTTAGTGCGGCGGATTATGCCGCCATGATCGCCGTGAACCATCCCCATGTGGTCCTCGGGGCAGCGGATGTCAAATTTCTCAAACCGGTGCGGGTGGGCGACACCGTCCTGGCCCAGGCCCAGGTTCGAGAGGTCAAAGGGAAAAAATATTCGGTGTCGGTGAGTGTGACCAAAGATGCGCAAGCGGTCTTTCAAGGCATGTTTACCTGTTTTGTACTGGACAACCATGTGTTGCTGTAGCGTTTGATTAAACCCTCTACGAAGGCGAAAGGATTTCCAATGAGCAAAAAAGTCGGTGTGCTGTTGTCCGGGTGTGGGGTTTTTGATGGTTCGGAAATTCATGAGGCGGTGTTGACGCTTCTTTTTTTGGATCGTGCCGGCGCATCGGTGCTGTGCGTGGCACCGGACATGGATCAACTGCATGTCATCGATCACGCGTCGCAACAACCGACGGATGAACGGCGCAATGTGCAGGTGGAATCAGCGCGCATTGCCAGGGGCGAAATACAGGATATCGCTACAATCAGTGCCGCGGATATCGACGCCCTCATCGTTCCGGGCGGGTTTGGTGCAGCCAAAAATTTGAGCGATTTTGCCGTCAAGGGGCCCCAGGCTCAGGTTCACCCCCAGGTGCAGCGGCTGTTAACTGAAATGCTGGCCTGCGCCAAACCCATCGGTGCGATTTGCATCGCCCCGGCCACGGTTGTCCGGGCGCTTTCAGAATGCGCTCCCCGGGTAACCGTCGGCAACGATCCGGGTACTGCCGCGGCCATCGAAAGCATGGGCGGGTCGCACACCGAATGCGCTGTAACCGAGATCTGCGTTGACCAGAAAAACCGGATTGTCAGCACTCCGGCGTATATGCTTGGACCGGGCATCAAGGATGTGGCCGTCGGCATTGAAAAACTGGTTGACGAGATTCTGCGCCTTTGCTGACCAGTCGGATTCCTTTTTTGTGAACCGGACCAAGCGGATCGGAATTGGGAGATGAAAACCATCGTCGGAACCGCCAACCGAGTGATCGAGATCAACCTGTCGACGGCCCGGGTGACCTACTTTGAGGTCGCCGATCACGATCGCCGGCAGTACCTGGGGGGTAAAGGTCTCGGACTCAAATTGCTTTACGACCGGATGGAACGCGGTATTGATCCGCTGGGAGAGGGGAACTACCTGGCCCTGATGATGGGTGTCCTCATGGGTACGGGCGCACCCTGTTCAGGACGGTTTTCAGCCGTCACCAAATCGCCGCTGACCGGGATTATGCTGCATTCATCCTGTGGCGGGCCTTTCGGAATGGCCTTTAAAACAGCCGGATTCGACGGTCTGCTGGTCACCGGCCAGGCAGCGGTTCCGGTGGTGATCGACATAGACGACACCGGCGCCCGAATTATGGACGCTGCCGACCTTTGGGGGCTGGATACGCGCGAATCCCAGAAGCGGTTGAATCCCGGCGGCAAAGTTGGGGTCCTGGCCATCGGACCGGCCGGCGAAAATCGGGTGTTGATTGCCAACGCGGCCTCCGGCGAGCGCTTTTTGGGTCGCGGCGGCTTGGGGGCGGTGATGGGGGCTAAACGGGTCAAGGCCATCGTTGCCAGAGGCGGCAGCCACACCATCGTCCCGGTCGATAAAAAGCGCTTCAACGAGGCCAAAAAGCGCGCGGCCAGGTATATCGAGAGCAACCCGGTCACCGCCGATGATTATCGCAATTATGGCACCAGCAGCCATGTCAACTGGTGCAATGACGCCGGTATCCTGCCGGTCAGAAACTTCCAGGACGGCAGCCACCCCCAGGCCTACCAGGTGTCCGGTCAGGCCATGCGCAAGCGTTACAACACCCGACCCAGTACCTGCAAACCCTGTTCGATTCTTTGCGGCCATAAAGGGACCCACGCCGACGGCAGCCGTCACCCGATCCCTGAATATGAAAGCGTGGGACTGCTTGGACCGAACCTGGGCATCGTTGACCCGGACAGCGTTAGCGCATTCAACGACCGCTGCGGCCAATTAGGGATGGACACCATTTCAGCCGGCTCCATTCTGGCTTGGTGCATGGAGGCCGGCGAGAACGGGTTGGTGCCCCCCACGGTGAGGTTCGGCGTTGCCGAGGGCATCCTCGAGGCTCTGGATGACATGGCCCATCGTCGGGGGTTCGGCGATGAAATGGCCAATGGAACCCGAATCCTGTCGCAACGGTACGGGGGGACGGATTATGCCATTCACATCAAGGGGCTGGAGATGCCGGCCTATGACCCCCGGGGATCCTGGGGTCAGGGCCTGGCCTACGCCGTGGCCAATCGGGGGGCCTGTCATCTCTCTGCCGCCACCTTTGCCCTGGAAGTGGCCTTTGGGTTTCTCAACCCATACACCACCCGGGCCAAAGCACGTTTTGTTAAATTCTTCGAAAATCTCTACGCTGCGGTCAACTCTCTGCACACATGCCAGTTCACGGCTTACGCCTACGTGCTCGAAGCGCCCATTGTCACGTATACCCCCAAATGGCTGCTGAAGCTGACGATGCAGTACCTGCCGGCTGCTGCCGTCATGCTAATGGATGTAAGCATTTTTTCAAAATTATGGCAGTCTGTTACTGGTATAAAGCTCAACCAGTGGCAGATGCTAAAGGCCGGCGAACGCACGCACGTTTTGGAACGGCTGATGAACACCGGCGAGGGTATTTCCCGTAAGGACGACACCCTGCCCAGGCGATTTTTAACCGAGGGGCGTGGATGCGACCCCAACCAGCACACGGTGCCGCTGCAGCCGATGCTGAGCACCTATTACCGCCTGCGCGGATACGACCCCCACGGAATGCCGACGCCTCAGACAGTGAAACGGTTAGGCATCCAACCCAAGTGGGAGACGCATGCCGACGAGCGTTTGGGCGCGTTTAAGATTGTGTCGCCCGGCGGGAAACCGCTGCAGCGCACCTACCTGGTGCTCATGTTCTGGTTTCTGGGGCGGGCCATCCAGGCAGCCGCCCGGGTGGATCGCCAGGTGCGCGAACTTTTCGCCACCCTTCCGGAAGGATTCACCTTTGCTCTGGCGGTCGCATTTGACGGGCCGGCGATGGTGATCGGCAAGAATGCGGCCGGCAAGGTCAAATACCTGGGTGCCGACGCCAAGGAGCGTGCCGTCGATTTGAAAATGACCCTCAAACACATCGATGCCGCCATGCTGCTCTTCACGCTTCAAGAGTCCACCATCACGGCGGTGGCCAGGAACCGGATGATCGTGGACGGCGACATCCCCGCCGCCTGCACGGTGATGCGCATTCTGGACATGGTTGAGGTTTTCCTTCTCCCCAAACCACTGGCTGCGCTGGCGGTGCGCCGATACCCCCGATGGTCGGCTCTGCGAAAGTACACCGGCCGGGTCCTGATTTACCTGCGCACCCTGGTGGGGATTTAACCGATCCGATGGATCGAGGAGGGATCGATGCGTCTGCCTGAAGCGTTTTCCTTTGCCTGCCCCTTGAAAATCAGTTGTGGCCGTCATGCCCTGGCCCATTTGCCCGCGGCACTGTCCGATTGCAATGCCCATGCGCCGCTGATTCTGTCCGCCAGCGATTCGGTGGGTACCCATCGGATCAAGACTGTTGTGGATGCATTTAAAACCACGGGGCTGACGGTGTGTCTGTTTGACCGTCTGCCCGATCGGCCTGCAGTGGAGCTGATCCCACTGCTGAAGCGGGTTTATCGGGACGGCGCATGCGACAGCATCATAGCCGTCGGCAGTGGTTCCGTGGTAGACACGGCCAAATGCCTGAATGTGACGGTCTCGGTGGGGACTCGCGGGGAATTGGACCTGGATCGACTCTCTGAGATGGAGCCCGGTCCACAGCGGCCGTTGATACTGGTGGCCACCCCCGGTGGGAATGGTGACGAGGCGACCGGCTATGCCAGCTATGGCTCTCAGCGGCTCTGTTCCTCCCGTTTGATCCCTGCCGCCGCATTTATCGACCCGGCCTTAATGGGAGTGGGGGCTGATCGGGATGTGGTCGATGGCGCACTGACCGCTCTGGCGCACGCCGTGGAAGCCTTCCTCGACGCTTCGGCGGGACCGATGTGCCGCGCTTATGCCCATACCGCTATTGCTTTGGTGATGCACCACCTGCCCAGGGTTCTTCGCAAACAGGACCGCAAACAGAGCCTCTGCGCCGTGGTTAACGGCCAAATAGCGGCCGGTTGCGCCTTTTTTGCATCGTCCCCCGGTATCTGTCACGCCTTGGCCACCGGGCTGAAGGCGTGGACCGATCTGCCCCCTGGTTTTTTAATGGCCATCTTGCTGCCCCATCTGCTCGAAGCGGTCGGTGCGCTCCAGGTGGGGCCGGTGGGCGAGCTGCTTTATCCGATGGTGGGTACGAACATTTTCGCTATGACGGCAACGACTCTTAAAACACCCCGCACCATCGCCCTGCTGTGGGAGTTTTTGGATGCCATCAACGCGGAAATCTCCTTTAAAGTGCCCATCTCGTTAGATGAAGCCGGGCTGACGGCTGAACAGCTCAGGCATGCCCAAGACGGCTTGGGCAGGGGGGCGCTGGCGGATACTGTGTCCCGAATCATCGCAGGGGCCAGAAAAGGTCCGGTCTTCATGTCGGATGATGGGGTTTTCAAAGCCACCGTGGGTCCTTAAACGCAACCAAGGAGCAGGCAATGTACGTCCCGGGCTACTACGAATTCTTCTGCCCTGTAAAAACCATCGCCGGCCACCGGGCCCTGGAGACGATTCCCGGCCTCCTGCAAGGGCTCAATTCCCAACGTCCCATGATCATCACGGATAAGGGGGTCGCTGCGGCCGGCCTGGTGGGTATCGTCCATCAGGCCATCGGGTCGGATGTGCGGATCGGAGCCATTGAAGACGGCGTGCCCCCGGATTCGGAACTGAAAATTGTCAACCGGCTCGCCGGGGTTTATCGGGAGAAGGGCTGCGATGCCATCCTGGCCGTAGGCGGCGGCTCGGTTATGGATACGGCCAAAGGGGTTAATATCCTGGTATCCGAAAAGGCCGCTGACCTCAACCGCTTTATGGGTGCCGGCATCCTGAAACGGCCCTTGAAACCGCTGCTGGCGGTCCCAACGACCGCCGGCACGGGATCCGAGGTGACCCTGGTGGCGGTGATAGCCGACCACGACCGCAATCTGAAGATGTTCTTCACCTCCAACTTTTTGCTTCCCGACGCAGCGATTCTGGATTCCCGTATGACGCTGACCCTGCCGCCGGCCATTACCGCCGCCACGGCCATGGACGCCCTGACGCATGCCATAGAGGCCTATACCTGTCTGGCCAAGAACCCACTGAGCGATTCGCATGCGCTGCTGGCCATTGAGTTGATCGCTCAGCACCTCTTGACGGTCATCCGGACGCCGGAGGATGCCGACGGGCGTCTGGCACTGGCGGTGGGGGCCAACCTGGCCGGGGTGGCGTTCTCCAATTCCATGGTCGGCATGGTCCATGCCCTGGGACATTCGGTGGGTGCGGTGTGCGGTGTGCCCCACGGCAACTGCATGGCCGTCTTACTGCCCTACGGCCTGGAGTACAATATGCATAAAAACGGTCATTTGACGGCCCACCTCTTGCTGCCGCTGGCAGGGGATCGGATCTACGCCCAAACTCCGGCCCACTTGCGGGCCCAACAGGTGGTCTCCGTCATTCGTCAGCTGAATCAGCGCCTGCACCAGGAAACCGACGGCCGCCATGCCCGGTTTTTCAAAGAGATGACCGGACCCGACGGCAATGCCTGGGTGCCGGCGGAGCAGCTGCAGGCGATCGCTGTCAAAGCCCTGGGCGACGGGGCCATTTCCTACAATCCCGAAGAACTGGACTTGGACGACCTGGTGATGGTCATGTCCCACGCCTGGTCGGGAACGGCGCTGAACCGTGATCTGGTAAAAAAAGGCCTCCGGGTGATGCAATGAGCGGCAGCGGGGTCAGCCAGCGCCCCAAACAGCCACAGGGCCGGTTGACACCGTCGGCACCGCAGGCTATGGTCGCCCCGAAAGGGTTCGACTGGCGTGCGCAACAGCGTTAGCGGCGGTGCTGACGTTCGGTTGCCCTTGGCGAGCTTGGTGGACTGGCCCCAAAACCACGGTCCAAATCACCTGTCGGCGCAAGCCGGAGTGAAACGAAAAATCAGGATGGTAAACCATGACGGTCATAGGATGGACGCCGGCCCCACGTGTCGTGCGAATTTCAGTATTGCTTACCCTTGCAGGGCTTCTGCTGACCGGCTGTGCCCACCTGGAGAACCAGAAACAGTTCCAGGCCCTGCAACAGGTTCAGCCGGGCGATACCGAGGCCATGGTGGTCGAGCGGGTCGGCGCGCCCGATCGACGCACCGACATCACCCCAGCGCGTTTTGTGGTTTTTTACCAGAACCGCCCAAGCCGCTCGTCCGATGAACCGCTCGAGCAGGCCGACTACACCCCGATCGCATTTGAAAACGGCAAGGTGGTTGCCGTCGACCAAGACCTGACCGAACGGTGGACGCGGGAGGAAGCGCAACGCCTGCGCCAAAGTGAGATGGCCGAACGGGAGCAGCGTCGGGTTGAACAGGAACGGGCCGCCCGATTGGAAGCCGCAGCGGCCCGCCAGAAGAAGATTGAGGCCCTCGAAGCCGAAGTCAGACCCATTCCCGCATCCAATGCAGCCGAGAACCTGAGGTTGTACCGCCAATTGCTGGAATTGGATCCTGACAACCCTCGCTATCGGGAGCGGGTGGGTCTATACGAGGCGCGCCTGGCTCAGCAGGAAGCGGTGCGACGGGATCGCGCCGAACGCGCCGCCCGGGAAAAACAGCGCCAAGCGTGGGATCAGGCCCGTGACGCGCGCAACCAACAGTTGCGGCAATACACCGGCAACGACATGGCCGAGATGGCCGTTCACGACATGGGCAACGGCTCGCTGTACGTTTGGCTCAAAAACGTCAGCCGACAGATCTTTACAACCCACCCCGATCACTTTTCCCTTGTCGACAGCCAAAGCCAATCGATGCCGTGTCAGGTCGACGATAGTTTAGACCGCGTTTTAGAGCCAGGAGGCATTGCCCACGGCAGGATTGCGTACAGCCGTCAGGCCCAGCCCGGGGCGTTGGTCTTCGAGAACCGAGAGGCGGGTCGGATCATCAAGCCATTTCAATAATGACGGTCTCGTAAAAAGCGTTTCAGGCCCCTTACGTTTCTTCAATCATCCCCTTCTGAGAAAAGGAAACGCATGTCACCCACGAATCATGAGACCCTGGAAGCGATCTGCCGGCGTATCAGCCTCAACCTGCCCGAAAATTGTGCCTGGCAGTGGGACAGGGAGTTCAACCTGGCCTTGGCGGTGATCGACAAGAAAGATGAGATCATGGTCGAGCTGCCCCTGACCCTGGAATTTTCCCATAAGTGGGATTTTACCACCATTGGTGAGGCCGATGCGGCCATGCGTGATTTTCTCCAGGCCGGTTTGGGCATCGTTCCGGGCCAGAAGGTGTTTGCCATGGACCCGCTCGACGGAATGGTGCTTTATGCCATCTGGTGGCCCTGGGGCGATGACCAGCGGGTCTCCCTGCGCCTGGGGTTGGTTGACCCATCCGGACAGAAACTGGAAAACGCTGCCGCAAAAAACCTGATCTGTCGCTGGCTGGAACTGAATGATCAATCAGGCACGCCTTAGAGACGCGTTGATTCCGATGCGCTTCCAAACGCTCATGATCGTCGCTGTTTGGCGGGGGGTGGCAGGTGGCGCCATCATGTTGGCGCTTTCAGTGTTCTTTGCCGGCCCAACCGGGGCGCAAGCGACCACGGCCGAGCTTCTGGCGGCGCTTGAAGTGAATGAGCCGCTTTGGCTGTGCGGCGAAACGGTCCCCCTGGACCACCCGCAATTGGTCAGGCGGTTTGAACTGGAGATGCTCCTATCCCTTGGAAACCGACCCCAGGTGATACTTTGGTTGAAACGGAGCACCCGCTATTTCCCGTATATCGAACAGGCACTGGGAGAAACGGGTCTCCCCGATGACCTCAAGTACCTGGCGGTTGCCGAAAGTGCCCTCAGGATGCACGCAGGATCCGGCAAAGGGGCCATGGGGGTTTGGCAGCTGATGCCAGATACCGCTCGAAAATATGGCCTGACCGTCAACGCCCTGGTTGACGAGCGGCGTAATCTGCACCTGAGCACACCGGCGGCGATGGCCTATCTCATCGACCTGCACCGTCGATTCGGCTCCTGGAGCCTCTCGCTGGCGGCCTACAACATGGGGGAGGGTGGTCTGGAGGCGGAGATTCTGGAGCAAGGGATCAACGACTTCTACCGGCTCTACCTGCCCATTGAAACCCAGCGATTCATCTTTCGGGTCCTGGCCATTAAACGAATCCTCGAAGCACCGCAACATTATGGGTTTGATCTGCCCGACCATGCGTTTTATCCACCGGATCTTTCTTCGGCGGTCCGGATCGATGCCATGGCCGAACTCCCGCTGCGCCTGATCGCCCAAGCGGCCGGAACCGATTTTAAAACAATCAAGGAATTAAATCCCGAGTTGCGGGGCCATTACCTTGCCGCCGGAACGCGCCGGCTCAACCTGCCGGAACCGGAACAGGTCAGCTTTCAGGCGCGCCTGGCATCCCTGGTCGAAGCGGATGCCAACATTCGAAGCCAGCGCATTTACGTGGTCCAAAAAGGTGACAACCTCTCAACCATCGCTCAAAAGTTCGATGTGCCCCTTGCGGCACTGCTCATTTGGAACCGTATCGGCAGCCATCAGGTTATCCATCCCGGTCAGCGCCTGGTCATCTTTCCTGGAGCAAGGGAGCGGGCCGAGGAGTGGATGGATCTGGACGCAGAGGCGGACGGGTGACGACGCCCCTTTTATTCACGGGGCCGATCCGCAGAACCCCGCGTGGACGGACCCTTCATCCCTTTCACGCAGGTAGCTGCGCCGCCGACCCGATTCGCACCCCCCGGTCAGCGTGACCACAGCCATGACAGCGCCGAACGCCACCCCTAACCGACCATCTGAATCGTTCATTCGTGGCGTGCAGGACCGGCTCTCTTCCCAGGCGCCGACCGTTTTCGACTTCAATCCCCACGGCGATTTGGAGACGGTTTCCGCGGTGCTGTTCCTTCTGGGCCCGGGTGCGGACGGTTGGCCGGAGCTCATATTGAACAAACGCTCGCAACGCGTTCGTCAAGCGGGCGACCTCTGCTGTCCGGGTGGCGGCATATCACCCAGGATCGATTCTTGGCTGGCCCGAGGGCTGCTCCTTCCGGCGATGCCCCTTCAGCGGTGGGCTCAGCGACCGCGCTGGCGGCGTTACCCTGAAAAAGCGCTGCCGAAAATAGCCCTTCTGCTGGCCGCCGCCCTGCGGGAGGGCTTCGAGGAGATGCGCCTGAATCCGCTGGGAGTCGAGTTTCTGGCTCCCATGCCGGCGCAGCGCCTGGTGCTGTTCCAACGGGTGATCTACCCCCTGGTGGGGTGGGTCGCCCGGCAGCGACGCTTTGTTCCCAATTGGGAAGTTGACAAAATTGTCCGTATTCCCCTGGCAGCGTTGTTGGACCCCGTGAACTATGCCCGCTACCGCATCTCTTTTTCGGAAATAGCGGCCGCTGCCCCGATCCGGCCCGATCGTGACATGCCCTGTTTCCGGCACCGCCATCAGGGGCAGACGGAACTGTTGTGGGGGGCGACCTATCGAATCGTTGAACAGTTCCTGAAAGCCGTATTCGACTTTATTCCACCGGCAATGGAATCCTTGCCGATCATTCACCGTCGGTTGAATCGGGCCTATCTCGAGGGTGCGCTGGCACCTTGAACCGCGATAGCGAGCGCATTCCCCGCTGCATGCGCCACGGTTGATTTTCAATCGACAGTGGTGTAAACGCTCTGTGCAGTTGTCAGGGCCAGGGAGGCGATGCGTAATACACAGGCCCGGCCCTTAAGCGGACGCAAGCACCGATCAAACCGATTGATCTCCCCAGGGATTGAGCTTATGACCGTTTCTTCATCCCCAACCCCATTCACCCGGCCGGTGATGGCCGAAATTTTCCCCCAGGACCGCACCGACCGATTCTTCGAGGCCCTTTTGGGCGATGCGGGCGAAGGCGCCTACGATATTGACCTAGTCTATGTCGGGGAGAGTGCGGAGCAAATCCAATTTGAATTCCATCTCAGGCAGCGTCCGGGCCGTTGCCTGGCGTGTAACCTGACCTACGGCCTGCCCGAGGTGTTTATACGGCATCCGGTTATCGATATGGCCGGCTTGATCCGCCAGATCGATTCGCGGATCTGCAACGGCAAGCGCTGCGGCACGTGGCGGTTGGGACGGACCCGGGAGGTCTCCCGCACCCTGCACGTACTACCCTTGAGCATCGGGCTGGTCCCGGACCACCAGGGATCGAATTGGCAGCGGTGACACACGCCAATGCGGCAGCCACCGTCGCCCCCGAGCCGAACCCGCCACCGGACACGCCAACAGCGACGATGAAACCACTGATTCTTGCTCCCTTGCGCGGTTTTACCGATGCCGTCTTCAGAAACGCCTTCCAGCATCACTTTAGGGGTGTCGACCATGCCGTTGCACCCTTTGTCACGTCCCTGAACGGTCGTCACGTCACCCTTTCCCACCTGCGCGATCTGGCGCCCTCCGACAATCAGGCCATGCCGGTGGTTCCCCAGATCCTGAGCAACTCGATCAGCGGGTTCGTCGCCCTGGCCAAGGCCCTGGTTGATCTGGGCTATGGGGAGATCAACTGGAACCTGGGTTGCCCTTACCCCATGGTAGCCAAGAAAATGCGCGGTTCAGGGCTGCTGCCCCATCCGGATCAGATTGATCGCATTCTCGAACAGGCGCTGCCGCAGGTTTCCGCGCGCGTGTCTGTCAAAACCCGCCTGGGTCGTTTTGCGGCCGATGAGATGACGCACCTCATCCCCGTTTTCAACCGTTACCCACTGGCCCGGGTTATCATCCACCCGCGAACCGGGGTGCAGATGTACGGCGGAAACGTGGATCTGGAAACGTTTCAAACGTGCCTGGCGCATATCTCTCACCCCGTTTGTTACAATGGCGATATTCATGACCGGGCTGGCTTTAGGCAGTTGCAATCCCGGTTTCCAGGGGTGTCCGGCTGGATGCTGGGGCGCGGCCTGCTTGCCAACCCGTTTCTGTGCGAGATGATCCAGCACGACACCCCCTGCATTGACAATGGCCCGGCGCGGTTTGCCGGATTTCATGACGATCTGGTGGCGGCATATTTAGACCGTTTCAGCGGTCCCGGGCATGTACTGGACCGGATGAAGGGGTTCTGGGGCTATTTTGCCGCCGGACTGGTCAATGGCGGACGGATCCTCAAAAAAATCCGCAAAGCCGGTTCCCTCGACCGATACCGGCATGAGGTTGCCGCTTTCCTCAAGGATGAGGCCCAATGGGTAGAACCAGCGGTGCCGTCGGAAAGGGGTTGATTCCAGGCCGGTCATGGGCTGACAGGGCCGGTTGCTTGGAGGCGGCCATGACCGTTTGTTTGAGACGGTGGCGCCGTCGCTGTCACACCACGGTCATCAGATAATCGCGCAGTTGAACCCGTTGGTGGGTCAACCCCAGCTTTCTGCGCAGGCGGTTTCGGTGGGCCTCGATGGTTTTCACCGAAGCATTCAAAATTTGGGCGATCTCCTTGGTGCTCTTGCCTTTGCGAACCAGATCGGCGACTTGGATCTCCATGGGTGTCAGATCGAAGAAGGGCAGGGGAATTTGTCGCAGGAAGGGCGATACGATACCGGCAATATTGGCCTGGATGATCTCGACATAAGCGGCCTGTTGGTGGTCCAACCGGCTTTGACGCAGCTTTTCCAGAAACGGCAGCACCAGGTCTTTGACATGGGCCACAATCTGGTCTTGCACCTGAATCTGGTCTTGCTGCCTGGTTTTCAGAAGGACGTTCAAGGCTGTGTTGACCTCTTCGAGGGCGGCGCTTTTATCGGTCAGCTGCTTTTCCATGCGCTTGCGTTGAGCGATTTCCCGGTTGGCCCGTTCGAAAAGCCGGGCGTTTTCTATGGCGATCGCCGAGGCACCGGCCAACGCTTCCAGTAGCCGCCGATGCGATGGCTGGAAACGGCCCGCCTGGCGGTCCACGACCTGCAGGGTGCCGATGAGCGACCCTTTTACCCGCATGGGCACGCTGATGATGGCGCGCAGTTCGACCTTTATTTTTTCGCCCACCTTGGAGAAATGGCGCGCCTCCTCTCTTGTATCGGTGACAACCACGCTTTTTCCGTGGGCGCAGACCCAGCCGGCGATGCCCTCTCCGGGCGCCAGACGCCAGCCTTTGACCGCATTGCGCTGAAAACCGGCCGCCTGACGGCACACCACTTCCCCGCTTTGTCGATCAATCAGCCAGATGGAACTGCCGACAACACCGAAAAGGTTGCGGACGGCCTCGAGTATGTTGCCCAGGACCCGAGCCGGTTCAAGAGTCGAATTGATGGCGATACAGGACCGGCTGATCAACTCCAATTCGCGGTTTTTCAGTTTGACTTTCTCGTGAGCGTGGCGCAACTGGCGGTTTTCGGGTGCCGGTCCTCGGGGGTGACGGGGTTTGGTTGCTGGAAGCGGGGTCGGAAGTGTGGTTTTGGCTGTTGTCATCGACCAACCTTGATGAACTCGTAAAAAGTCGGATTTTCAGACGGCGCTGTAAAAAGTTCGCAGGCAAGGCGCGCAAATCCCGAGGAATACCGCTTTCGCGGGTGCCGTAGGCAGCGTACTTAGAGGTACGCCGCAATGACGAGGGATACCGCGCAACGCCGTATCCGGACTTTTTACGGTGCTGTCAACCTTGAGGCAAGTTTTGCGCACCAGGGGGGCGACCCCTACAACCACCCCTGGTCTGCAGGCACAAAAAATAGGCCATCATCCGCCTCAAAAGTCAATCCCTATCTGATGGCTGCGGCCATCGACCAGCGCTGACCCCAGGGCCCGCCGATTGCCTTTTGCGACACTTTGGGATAGGGTGTCCGCGAAAGCCGGGTGGATACCGGGCCATCAATACCCGGGGTGGACGGATCGACCCGTCGCCCCATTTAAAACCAGCGCTGGATGCGCAAAACTTTTTGGTTTGACCGCCCGACAGGGGTCATAACTCAGGCAGGCCGATAGAATGGATCGATTCAGCGGCGTTACGGCGGCGGCCCTTGCCGCCGTCACAGACGGCCTGGTGGCGGACCTTGGCAGCGTCATCGCCGCCCCGCCCGTGACGCACACCTACAATCCGTTGATCTATGCCCGCAACGGTTATGACCGCTATGTGGCTCGTTTCGGGAACACGGTCAAAGCGGTGGTTCTGCTGGGAATGAACCCGGGCCCCTACGGTATGGCCCAGACCGGGGTTCCCTTCGGCGACGTTCAGATGGTCAATGGCTGGATGGGCATCAACGCCGACGTTGGCCAGCCGGTCAACCCGCATCCCAAACGCCCCATAGCGGGGTTTTGCTGCAGGCGCGCGGAGGTCAGCGGCCGCCGCCTGTGGGGTTGGGCCAAGTCGCGCTTTGGAACAGCGCCAACTTTTTTTGATCGCTTTTTCGTCCTCAATTATTGTCCGCTGCTGTTCATGGAGAGGGGTGGTCGCAACCGCACCCCGGACAAACTGGCGCCGGCTGAAAAAAAATGGCTGTTTCACGCCTGTGACCAGGCGCTTCGACAGTCGGTCGCCATCCTTCAGCCGCGCTGGGTCGTGGGGGTGGGCGGGTTTGCCGCGCAGCGGGCAGCGGAGGCGTTGCGCGACATGGGGGTTTCGATCGGCCGGATTACCCATCCCAGCCCCGCCAACCCCAAAGCCAACCGCGGTTGGCAAGCGCTGATCGAATCGGAATTGACCAGGCTGGGTATTGACCTGCCGGGCACCAAAAGCCAGGGTTTGATGGAATGAGGGGTTTTTTAACGCAATAACCGAACTTTCCGAACCGGAAAGGTGTGCTCAGCGCCGTCACCCACCCGCGGACGGTTTGCAGGACGGGGGGGCAAACCCCCCTGAACCGGTGGGAATGCCTTGAGGGCGGACTGACCCGGCTGAGATCAGCTTGTGGACATCGTCGCAGTTGCAGGCCGGGCAAATCGGTGCGCGGGTGTCCGACGCGAACATCAGTTGCTCAAATTGATGGCAGCATGCTTGGCATTGGTACTCGAAGATCGGCATAAACACCTCCTGGATAACCGGATAGGATAAGGGTCGAACATTCCAAGTCAAGTTTGACGGATTCGTAAAGTCGGACTTTTTACGACATTGTCAAAACTGACTGGTTACGGGACTGTCACGGTCACGTCAGCACCGTTTCGGCACCTGGCGGCGCAACCGCAAGGCCCTGGCGCGTTGGAGCTTGGAAAAAGCAGTTGACAATCACCGGAATGAGTGCCATACACCAAAGGCTTGGTTTGATGGTAACCATCAGGAAAATAAAGAGAACATGAACCTGTTAACCATTGAGAAGCTTAGTTATCGGAGGTGGTGGGTGGCAACCGGGCGCGCCCGTCGGATCCCCACTGCCTAAGACGACTTTCATGTCGAGGACCAGCGAACGGACCAAGGGGCGAAAATCCGGCGGTCCGTTTCCGATTGAAAGGGCCGCGGGAATCCCCCGGGCTCTTTTTTTTCGGGAGCAGGCACGGCCTAAGGAGGCGTAACATGTTGGTAGTAATGGAAAAAAATGCGACAGCCGAGCAGATCGACCGGGTGGTCACGGTCATTCAAAAGCGGGGCTGCACGGCCAGGCCCATACCCGGTGGGGATCGCGTTTCCATCGGCGTGTTAAACAATCAGGGACCGGTGGATGCCGCCCTGTTCATCGGTCTGCCCGGGGTCAAGGAAGCGGTGCCGATAACCAAGCCCTACAAGCTGGTGAGTCGGGAAACCAAGGCTGAGGACACCCGCATCCAGGTGGGTGAGACCACTATCGGCAACGGCCACCTGACCATCGTCGCCGGACCGTGCGCCATCGAAAGTGAGGATCAGGCCCTGATCATCGCCGGGCATGTCAAAAAGGCCGGGGCCCACCTCTTCCGGGGTGGCGCCTTTAAACCGCGAACCTCTCCCTACTCCTTTCAGGGAATGGGCGAAGCAGGGCTGAAAATAATGGCCCGGGTGAGGTCGGAGACCGGTCTGCCGGTGGTTACCGAGGCGATGGATTTCCAGAATTTTGATCTGGTCGAACATTACGCCGACGTGGTCCAGATCGGCACACGCAACATGCAGAACTTCAGCCTCCTCAAGCGCGCGGGCGAATCCGTACGGCCGATTTTACTCAAGCGCGGCATGGCCGCAACCATCGAGGAGTGGCTCATGGCGGCCGAATACATCATGGCCCAGGGCAACCACCAGGTGATTCTGTGCGAGCGGGGGGTGCGCACTTTTGCCCATCACAGTCGCAACACCTTGGACCTGTCCGCCGTGCCGGTGGTCAGCAAAGAGAGTCATCTGCCCATCATCGTGGACCCCAGTCATGCCGCCGGCCGACGGGACCAGGTACTGCCCCTCTCGCGTGCCTCAATCGCCGCCAACGCCCATGGCCTGATGGTGGAGGTCCACCACCAACCGGACATGGCCCTGAGCGACGGTGCCCAGAGCCTCTACCCCGAACAGTTCGCTCTTCTTTGCCGTCAGGTTAAGGCCATCTTCCAAGTCTGCGCCGGCCAAGCTACTTTTTAGATCCACGCTGGGTATAGCGGGCCTTGACCCCCAATGTCACCTTCCGGATCCTGACCGATTTGGGGGTCACCTCGACCCGCTCGTCCTCGCGAATGAAATTTATGGCCTGCTCCAGGGTCATGGGTCGTATGGGCGCCAAGATCACGTTTTCATCCTTGCCGGAAGCCCGCATGTTGGTCAGTTTTTTCTCCTTGGTGGGATTGACGTTGATATCGGTTTCCCGGTTGTGCTCGCCGATCACCATCCCTTCATAGACCGTTGCGCCAGGCTGGATGAACAATCGGCCCCGCGGCTCCAGATTATACAAGGCGTATGGCACGGCATGGCCCTGGCGGTCTGACACGATAGAGCCGGTGAATCGGCTGGGAAAATCTCCCCGGTAGAGCTCATACCCCATGAAATAGGTGTTCATGATTCCAGTACCGCGGGTATCGGTGAGAAACTCATCCCGATAGCCGATCAAGGCCCGGGATGGAATGGAAAATTCGATTTGGACCCGTCCGCTTCCACTGTTGGCACAGTTGATCATTTTGCCTTTACGGACGGAGAGTTTTTCGGTCACTATTCCCAGGAAAACCTCGTCGCAGTCAACGTAAAGCCGTTCGATGGGCTCCTGGGCGGCACCCGCCTCCCACCTAAGGATCACCTCGGGACGACCCACGCAGAATTCAAACCCTTCCCGGCGCATGGTCTCGATCAGAATGGCCAGTTGAAACTCACCCCGGCCCTTTACCAGCACCGCGTCCCGATCCCCCGTGGTTTCGACTTGGATCGCCACGTTGAGCAGTGCCTCTTTCAACAGTCGTTCGCGGATCTTAGCCGACTGGGAGAAACGACCTTCCATACCACCCAACGGTCCGTCATTGTTGGTGAAAAGCATGGAAACCGTCGGGGGATCAACGCTGATGCGGGGCAAGGCGAACAAGGCCTCTTCGGTTGCGATGGTGTCACCGATGCTCACCTCGTCGATACCGGAAAGGATGGCGATCTCACCGGCGCTCACCGTCACCACCGGTGTGATCCCCATGCCCTCGTAGCTTTGCAGGCGGGTGACTTTCAACGGGCGTCGGTTGCCATCAGCAGCGATGCAGACGAGCCGATCCCTGGAACCGGCCTTACCGTGCACCACCCGACCCACCGCCAGACGACCCAAATAATCGGAATACCCCAGATCCGAAACCAGCATCAAAAAAGGCGACTGGGGATCGGAACGGGGGGGCGGTATCTCTTTAAGGATGGCGTCAAAAAGCTGGTGCAGGTCATCGGCCAGGCAGTTTACATCGGCGCCGGCCATGCCGTCACGGCCAATGGCGTAAAAAAGCGGGAACTCCAGCTGACTCTCATCGGCATCCAGGTCGATCAACAGGTCGTATACCTGGTCCAGCACTTCCAGGGGCCGGGCGTCCTTGCGGTCGATCTTGTTGATGACCACGATGATTTTCAATTTGGATTGCAGGGCTTTTTGCAGCACGAAACGGGTTTGGGGCAACGGACCTTCCGATGCGTCCACCAGCAAAATGGCGCCATCCACCATGGAGAGAGCGCGCTCGACCTCTCCGCCAAAATCGGCATGGCCCGGAGTGTCCACAATGTTGATCTTGACTCCGCGATAAAAGACGGAGCAGTTTTTCGCGGCGATGGTGATGCCCCGTTCCCGCTCCAGGTCCATGCGGTCCATGACGCGCTCCTCCATGTGCTGGCCCTGGCGAAATAGCCCACTCTGGCGAAACATGGCATCCACCAGGGTGGTTTTTCCATGGTCCACGTGAGCGATGATGGCGATGTTGCGGATGGTTTCGTTTACGACTAAAGATGACATGGATGCTCGTTTCAGGGGTAAGGGAGCTTAACCGTTGAATTTTCGGGTACCGGCCAATATAGCCATTCGGCCGCCTGTTACAAGGTCGCGACCCGGCATTTTTTTAGCGTGGACCGGTCCGGTTGCGGTAGCTTTAATGTAGTTAAAAAATAGCCTTGACCATGGCCCCAAGGGTGCGATAAAAAAAGAAGTGTTCGGAAAAACCGCCTTTTTTTTCAACCAGCCACTATTTAGTGCCCATCTAGAAACGAGGAATTTTGGTCGAGATCAAGGCATGCGAAAAATTTTACCACAGGCATATAGGTGATATTCCGAGGATAAAATTTTGAGCATAACGAAGATATCGGGCCAAATAACCGTTTATGGATGGCACTAGTGAGGTTTTTTTATTTGGGCGAGGAGCACCATCGGTTTAAATCATGGGACGGGGTCTGCCCGTCACAATTGAAAAGGAGGAAAGATGGCGAAAATTGAAACGGTTGGCATCGTTGGGTTCGGTGTTATGGGCGCGGCTATCGGACTCAATGCCGCATCGTCCGGATACCGTGTCATCTACAAGGAGTTAAACGACGATCTGGTGCGCTCCATGTACGATCGCTGGGTGACCAGTGCTCTGAAAAAACGCGTCGACAAAGGCAAAATGACCCGGCAGGAGATGGACCAGGTGGCCGGAATGATATC
>JAWOIA010000213.1:0-7400 GCA_046484885.1 Desulfosarcina sp.
GTCATCTATCAGCTAAACGACGGAGGGTCAATTGAAAACACCCGAACCACGACCAGCCGTATGCACCCGTGGTGATGAACCACGCCCCAATTCCTTTAGCGGCCTTGACTGATGGGGTCGCAGACCGCACCTCCGGCTCCAGAACAAGCCCCCTGCACCCCTGATTTACAGGCTGTAAAAAATACTGACAGAATCATTGGCCGGATAGGCTTAATTGAAATGATTATGATTTTAACATATTGAAAATTTTAGTTAATTTAAATAAGGGCGATACCGGGCACGTGGCATGGGGATTGCTCTTGGAGACTCTCCACGAGTGGGACCAAATTGCTACCGATTCAATCTGGCAGGAAACCCTACCATGACGCGTCACACCCAGCGTGAGCAAGCCAAGGTGAAAAACATGCTGCTGGTCAGCATGATCCTGGTGCCCCTGGTGCCCCTGGTTCTGATTTTAGGCATCGGCTATTACTACTTCTCCTCCTCGGTGGAAAAAAGCACCACCGAGAGTATGAAACGCATCATCAGCGATCACGGCCGGATGATCGAGCGCTTTCTGGTCGAACGCCAGGCCGATCTGGAACTGCTGCTCAATACCCACCGTTTCGAGGAACTGGTGGACCCCGAGCAACTGCAACGGGTTTTCGCCACGCTGCAGCAACGCTCGCCGGCCTTTGGCGACCTGGGGGTATTCGACGCCGACGGCCTTCATTTGGCCTACCAGGGCCCCTTTTCCCTGGCCGGCATCGTTTACAAGGACGCTGTATGGTTTCAGGAGGTCATGACCCATGGCACCTATGTGAGCGACGTTTTCCTCGGCTATCGCCAGGTCCCCCACTTCATCATCGCTATTGCACGGTCGGATGAGGGCGGCCGCCGCTGGGTCCTGCGCGCCACCATCGACACTTTTTTCTTCACCGAACTGGTTAAAAATGTCCGCATCGGGCGTAGCGGCGAGGCCTACATCATCAATGCGGACGGAATTCTGCAGACCGACCGGCGATCCGGCGGCAACCTGATGCAGCTTTCCCCGGACTATCACCTGATGCCCAAGCAGGAACAGGCGAACCATTTTTATAATGAGCTGTATCGATACGCACGCGTCGATCCCCATGGCGAGGCAGCCATCGGCTCCCCTGCCGAGCGTGCGGCCAATTACTTTATCAGCCTGGACGAGAGCGGACGCAAATACCTCTACATCAGCATGGATTTGATTGGGGGGCAGTGGCGGCTGGTGGTGCGCCGGGAGGTGGCCGACGCCTTCGCTGACATGCGCACAGCCGGCTATCTGATCCTGCTGACCCTGGTGGTGGGGGTTGCGGCGATCGTGCTGCTGGCGCTCTCCCTGACCCAGCTGATCCTGCGGCGCATGCAAAGCGCCGACCGGAACCAGCAGCGGCTCAACGAGCAGCTGGTCCGGGCCACCCGCCTGGCCGAGTTGGGCCAGATGGCGGCCGGGGTGGCGCATGAGATCAATAACCCACTGCAGATCATCAAGAGCGAGTACGCCCTGATCGATATGAACCTGTCCGAGCTCAAAGCGACCGGCGCGCTGCCGCCTTCGGAGTCTTTGGCCGAAATCGAGGACAGTTTTGCGCAAATCCAGGTGCAGGTCGGTCGCTGCGCCGAGATCACCCAGTCGGTGTTGAAGTTTGGCCGCCAGACCACCCCTCGTATCGAGTCGCTCTCCCTGCAGACCTATATCCCCGAGGTGATCCTCATGGTGGCCAAGCAGGCCGAGGTTCATGGCATCGAGGTGCAGCAGCACATACCGGCCGATCTGCCGCCGGTGAGCGCGGATGCGTCCCAGTTGCAGCAGGTCCTGCTGAATCTGTTCAACAATGCCAGGGATGCCATTGTGGAACGCCATGGCGTCGAGGGCGGGCGCCTGCAGGTGACTGCCCAAGGCACGGAAAATGGCAAGGTGACCATCAGCGTAGCCGATAACGGATCCGGCATCAGCCCGGAAAATCTCAATCGGGTGTTCACCCCTTTTTTCAGCACCAAGCCCGTGGGCAAGGGGACCGGTTTAGGGCTTTCGGTGTGTTATGGGATCATCGACAACCTGGGCGGGGAGATGGCGGTGAGCAGCCGCAAGAACGAAGGCACCACCTTTTTTATCCACCTGCCGGAAGCCCGGGCTCAGACTGAGGAGTGAAAAGGAGACCATATGACCAGACGATTGAAGCAGTTTTTCAGGCAAGGGGCAATCAGGATTCCCAGGGAAAAAGAGCGGTCGATCTACTTTTATGCCACGGTTGTTTTTTTCATTTTATACCTGTTCGCTCACTTTGGTGGGGGGGGGTAGCACCCGGAACCTGCAAGCGACCATGCCGCGCCCGTGGCAATTTCGGGGTGCGTGATACAACCGCCCAAGCGCAAAAGGGAGACTGCAATGACGGAAAAATCGGCAAAAGCGAAATTATCGGGCTACGACAAGTACATCAACTGGAAGCTCTTCGCCCTTCCCCTGGGCCTGTTGCTTTTGATGGTGATCATGCCCACCCCCCACAGCATGCTGGACGTGGGGGTGGAGTATTCCATGGGGCCCAAATATGTTCAGGCGCATTTTGCCAAGGAGTTGTTCGGCAGACGCACCGCGGAGCTGGACCAGTGGGAAATCCAGATGCTGCGCATGATGGAGCAGAGTGTGCAATCGTCCTCTTTCAGCCACTCGGCTTTTCTGGGCCGCAGTCAGCGCTGGTGCGAGAACAACGGCATCCCCTCGACCGCCGAGCACCTGGAGCAGGTGCGGGCGCATGCTCGGCAGATCCCGGTCGAGCAGTTTCGCGCCCTGCTGCGTTACGGGCACCAGATCCGTACGGAAATCCTCACTTACGACACGCTGACCGACCCGGAAAAGGTCCGGGCTCGCAAGGCCGGGTTTCATGTCCAGGCCGCGGTGGGCATCGTGCTGTTCGTGGTGCTGTGCTTCATGACCGAAGCCATCCCGCTGCCCATGGTGGCCTTCAGCATCGGCGTGATCGCCCTGATGACCGGCATCATCGACCGCAACACAATGCCCGGCATGTACTGGTCCGATGCCACCTGGTTCATCATGGGTAGTTTGATGTTCGCCGTGGCTTTTGTCAAAACCGGGGTGGACAAGCGCATCGCCATGGCCATGTTCGGCCGGCTCAAAAAGCCCAATGTGCGCGCGATCTCCTTCATTATCGTTTTGATCATCGCACCGTTGACCATGTTCATGAGCGACCACGCCCTGGCGGCCATGTTTCTGCCCATCGGCATCATTTTGTATGTTACGAGCGTTCAGGCCACCGGCCGGGAAGATCCCGAACTGGCCAAGATGCTGATGATCACCATCGCCATGGCCGCCAACCTGGGCGGCTCCCTGGCGCCGTCTGGAGCGGCGCGCAACCTCATCATGATGAGTTACACTGAGGAGATGTTCGGCATAGCCATCACCTTCACGCAGTGGGTCATGTACTGCGCGCCCCTGCTGCTGTGGCTCATGCCGATCACCTGGGTCGTCATCAACTGGCGCTTCAAACCCGAAATCACCGATCTGTCCCACGCCATGCAAGTGGTCAAAGCCGAAGTTCACAAGACCGGCGGCGGCAAGTGGACCCGACCCCAGATCGCTTCCATCGTCATCTTCCTGGTAATGCTGTTCACCTGGGTCACCGAAAGCAACCTGATTCTGCAATGGACCGGCATCCGCTTCGGTATCGGCGTGCTGGCGGTCATGGGCGGCATCACCTACATCCTGGCCGGCATCGTCAACTGGCGCGACTACCAGACCAAGGTGGACTGGGGCGTGGTGTGGCTCTACGCCGGGGCCATCATCTTCGGCCGCGTGCTGGTGCAGACCGGCGGCGCCTACTGGATCGCCGGTAGCATGCTTCGTTTGACGGAGCCATTGGGAATGGGAGAGGGGTTGGGACTGTTGCTGTCGGGCAATATCATCGTGGGGCTGATGACCCAGCTCATGGCCGACGGACCGGCCTGCGCCGCGGTGGGACCGGTGACGTTGGCCATGGCCGGCATCGTTCATCCGGGAACTTCCATGATTCCCTTTGTGGCCATGGGAACCTCCATCGCCTCTTCGTTTGCTTACTGCCTGGTGATCGGCACGCCGCCCAACGCCATCGTCTATGCCAGCGGCTACCTGGAGCCCAAGGATTTCCTGCGGGTGGGTGTAATTTTGTGGTTCACCAACATGGCCGGGCTGATGCTCCTGGCCTCCACCTACTGGCGCTGGCTGGGATTTCCCGGACTGCCCGGGTATTTTTGAAGCTCGACAACCCAAAAAAATACGACTGCGTCATGACCGTCGCAACCGTCAACACCGGAGAACCGATGTCCATTCAATCCATTGGTCGGCAGTTTTACCAGGATGTGGCCCACCTGCTGATGCGGCCGGGCAGCTTCTACGCAGCGCTGCCGACAGGTAAAAACCAGGCCGACAAACTGATTTTCCTGGGGTTGACCGCATTGATTTACAGCGTCATGGTGGGATTTTTCACAGCGGCGCCTCGGCCGATGGTCATGGTGTTGTATGCGATGAACGCACTGCTGATGCCGGCGGTCACGGCCCTGGTGCTGCACCTGCTGTTGCGGCTGGTTTATCCCGGCCGCTTCACCTATGGCCTGCTGCTGGGGGTGACGGCCTATGCCAATGTGGTGCTGCTGTTGGCCTGGATCCCAGGCCTCGCCCCCTGGGCGGAGCTGTTGAAATATGGCCTGATCGGGCTGGGTTTGGTCAAAACCGGCGGTATCAGCGGCCTGAATGCTTTTTTGGCCATTGTGGCGACGGGCGTTGTCCTGGTAATGATGGTCTATTGGCTGCAGTATGTGATGCGCTTTTGAAATGGGTTACCCAAAAACCAACTCCAATCCGGCCTAGGAGTGAAAAGGAGACCGAACGCATGCGCAAAGCAATTAAACTGTTGATGGTGGATGATGAGGTCCAGTTCCGGGCCACGACCCAGAAGATACTGAACCGGAAAGGTTTTGAGACCATTCTGGCGGCCAACGGCGATGAGGCCCTGGAAAAATTGGAGCAAAACCCCGACGTGGTGGTGCTGGATGTCAAGATGCCCGGCATGGATGGGCACCAGGTACTCATCGAGATCAAAAAGCGCAAACCCGACCTACCGGTGATCATGCTCACGGGCCATGGCAAGCAACCCTCGGCCCAGGAAGCCTTGCAGCAAGGGGCCTTTGACTACCTGGCCAAGCCGTGCGATATCGACCTGCTGTCGGCCAAGGTGTTCGAAGCCTATCATTTCGGCCGGGTGGACAAGCCCGCGGAGGAACGGCTGGTGCGCGACGTGATGATCCCGATCAGCGACTACACCACCATCACCGAGGACCAGAGCATCGCTGAGGCGGTCATCAAGTTGCGCCAATCCTATTCCTCGGCGGCGTGCACCAGCCGGCTGATGGAGACGGGCCACCGGTCGATCATCGTGTTTGACCGGCAGGGGCGGATCAAAGGGATCCTGGCCATTGTTGATCTGCTCAGGGCGATCATGCCGGCCTACCTGTCGGCTCCCAAGCCGTCCATGGCCGATGCGATCCAGTATTCGCCCATGTTCTGGCGCGGGGCTTTTAACCGTGAGGTGGCGCTGCTGGCCAAGCGGCCGGTGGGCCAGATCATGTCGCCGGCGCCCATGACCATCAATGACGACGCCAACCTGATGGAGGCGGCCCACACCCTGGTGATGGAAAAGATGCGCCGTCTGGTGGTGTTGCGCGACGGCGAGGTGGCCGGCGTGGTCCGCGAACAGGACCTTTTCTTTGAAATTGAACGGGTGTTGGGCCGCTGAACGGGTGGGGTGGTGTTTGTGTCGACCGGAGGGGCGATGGCGTTGCGGTATTTAAAAACCGGTGCTGGTCGCACGGATGAACGGGCGCCGGTGCACCTGAGGACGATGTGGTCCGGTTATGGAAAAACCGATGCTAATGATGCTCGTAGACGATGAGGAGCGGTTTCTGGCCACTACCAGTAAATTGTTGGAGCGAATGGGTTATTGCGTTCTGACGGCCGCCGGCGGGGCCCAGGCGCTGGAGCTGTTGAGCAGCAACCCGGTGGACGTGGTGGTCCTGGATGTCAAGATGCCGGGGATGGACGGTATTGACGCCCTCAGGGAGATCAAACGCCGCTTTCCCATGGTGGAGGTGATCATGCACACCGGTCACGCCACCGTCGAATCGGCTATTGATGGGATGCAAAGCGGCGCCTTCGACTATTTAATCAAACCCACCGACATTGCGGAGCTGATTCTCAAGGCGGAAGCGGCACTTCAGCGCCGCCGGAACCTGGAAGGCAAAATCCGCGTTGCCCGCATGCGGCACACCCTGGATGCCACAGCGGACAACGGGGAGTCGAACCAGGCCTGATCTACCCGACGAAACCGATCAGGGGCCAGTAGAACATCATGCTCAGGGTGCAGACCAGCAGCAGAATCAGGCACCAGGGCACTGCGATTTTGATAAACTCCTTTTGGCTGAAATAGCCGGTGCTGTAGGCGATGATGGTGGGCGGGCAACCGATGACCAGCATGATAAAGGAGGTGGTCATCGGCGCCAGCATGGCCATTGACTGCGGGGACATCTCCATCAATTCGGCCATGGGCAGCGTGATGGGCAGCATCAGGGCCACGGCGGCCGAATTGCTCATCATGCTGGACAGAAACGAGCCGAAAAAGCCGATGCCATAGTAGACCACAAAGGCGGGCCGGCCGTCCAGAATGGGCAGGAAGGTTTCGGCCAGAAAGCGCCCCGCGCCGCTGTCGAGCATCGAGACACCCAGGGAGACGCCGGCGCCGAAGACGATCCAGGACTCCCAGGGGAATTTGTCGCAGATGGTGCGGAAGCTGATCCACCCCGGGGCGCAGAAACCGAGGATGGCAATCGCCGCCGGGATGCTGTAGTGCCAGCCGGTCAGATCCCCCATGAACCACAGAATGAAGGTGATCACGAAGACCACCAGCACGCCCAGCTCCTTGCCGCTCATGGGGCCGGGGTCGGCCAGTTGAATCCCCAGCAACTCTTTCTCCTTGGGACGCACCAGCGCCCACAAGATGGCCCACGTCGCCACGGCGGTCAGGATACAGATGGGAAACTGGATCAGGATGTATTCCAGAAAACCGATTTTGATGCTGCCCTGGCTGAATTTATACAGAATTTCCAGGGCCAGGGGGTTGCGCCCGCCGCCCAGCAGGGTGCCGAAGCCGCCGGCCGAGGACGAGAGGGGGATGAGCAAAAAGAAGAAGGTGGGCAGCCGGTGTCCCATGCCCGGCTTGAACCCCATGCTCATGAACACCGGCACAAAGGCAAAGACCATGATCACGGTGATGGTGGCGTCGTGAAAGATGGTCGAGGTGAGGGTGCAGCCGATGGCCAGAATCAGGCTCAGGCGTTTGACCCGGGTG
>JAWOIA010000218.1:0-79185 GCA_046484885.1 Desulfosarcina sp.
ATCAGTTTTGGCACCCACCTTGCTCAGAAAGATGTCGAAATCACCAACCGGTGTCCCCGAGACACAAACGAGATCATCTCAAACTGAAAGGAGTGCATCATGAAGACCAATCGCAGAATCACCATGATAGCCGGCCTGGTTGCCGTCGCCGTCATCACGCTGACAGCCAATGCCGTTGCCGGCAGAGGGATGGGACAGCGCTGGGATGGAGCGGGATATGGCCCCCAGCAGTCCCGGAACAGCTGGACATGCGGCCGGATGGCAGTGGACTTCACCCCGGAGCAGCGGGAACAGATGAATGCGCAGCGGCAGGCTTTTTTCGAGGCCACCCAAACCGAACGTCAGGAACTGTTCGCCAAACGACTCGAGCTGAAAGCCGAAATCGCCAAAAGTGAACCGGATCCGGGAAAAGCCGCAGCCTTGCAAAAAGAGCTCTCCCAACTGCGGGCAAGTTTGGACCAGAAACGTCTGGAGCACATCATGGTCATTCGGAAGATCCACCCGGATGCCGGCCGGGGGTTTTTCCGGGAAGGCCGCGGCATGGGTCCCGGTCAGGGCATGGGCTACGGCCCAGGCTGCCTGCGCCAGTAGAATACGCTTGAACGGTCCTACCATTCAACGGACGGCGCGCTGGGAACGTGATCCCGGTGCGCCGTTCGCCCCCGCCTCATCGACTGTTCGGCTCTTTCATGACTTGCGTTTTTTCGCATAATCGGCGGCATTGAGCCCGGCCACACAGCCCTCCCCTACGGCTTTGGCCACCTGCCAGGGCGGCCCGCAGATGTCGCCGGCGGCAAAAATCCCGGGAACATTGGTGCGCTGGCCCTTGTCGGTTTGGATATACCGCATTTCGTCATCCAAAGCCACGCCCAACCCGGTGGCCAGTTCGAGGAGGCCCTTGGCACCCAGTTCAATGAACACGCCGCTGGCTGACAGGGTGGTTCCGTCGTCTAGAACGATGGCCCTGACTTGATCCCCACCGCTGATCTCCTGGATTTTGGCGCCCTTGTGAATCACCACCTTGCTTTTTTCCAACTTATGGCGCAGCGCTTCAGCCAGGTTCAGGTCATCGCAGATCAGGTGAACCGTATCGGCGATTTCAACCAGCGTCAAGGCGCCATCGGCTGCGGCACTTTCGCCGCCCACCACAGCCACCGCTTCGCCCCGGTAGAAATTTCCATCACAATCCACGCAATAGCTGACCCCTTTGCCCACCAGTTCCTTCTCGCCCTTGACCCGCAGTTTATTGCGGGCCGTACCGGTTGCAAGGATCATGGCCTTACACTGCAGCCGCGCACCGTTTTCAGTATCGAGCACAAATACATCCCCCTGCGGAGTGATCTTGAGGATATCCGCCTCCAAAAACCGGCTGCCGAAATTTTGCGCCTGTCGGCGCCCGGTTTCCAGCATGGATTGACCGGTGGCGTTGAAGAGGCAGCACATATTCTCAACATGGGCCCTGAAAAGGCTGCTCTTGTGCTCCTTGCCCAACACCAGCACCGATACCTGTTTCCGGGCGGCATGGATAGCTGCCTGAAGCCCGGCCGGTCCGGATCCTACGATCACCACATCAATCATTTCATCGCTGCTCATTGTTTTCTCCTATGATCTTGTAGAGCTGCAACTCCAGAAGGCCATCGCGACCGGGCTTCTTCGCCACGCTGAACAGGCTGGACGGTCAGCCCCGCCCGCCTTGCTGCAGAGTTGCCTTGCCTGAAGACCGGCAAATTTTAACTAAATTGAGCGTTTCCCATTTTGTTATCTTTAAAATGCCAAATCATGACTGGGGTTTAGGTCCGTATCAGCCGCCAAAATGGAAAACCCTTCGGGATTGCCGATCTTACCGCATCTACGGTGTCAGATGCCTTCGCGCATAGACGACTATAGCGCAAAGCCATCTTCCTTGTATCTGCGGCAAGCTCGACAATCGCTCAATTTAGTTTTATTGGGTTTGAAATTGCTGTTTTTTTGCCATATCATAGCTGCGTTCGATGGCGTGCGGCAAAACGGCCATGACTCCTGCCCGGACTGCGAATTGCCATCGACCAGCACCTCACAACAAGGATGCCGATATGCACACCGATTCCGAAGCCAAGCCAGCCGCCTCGCCAATGGTGCTCTTGGTCGACGATGAAGAAATGGTACTCGAGGTCGGAAAAGCCATTTTACAACGCTTGGGGCACGAAGTCCTCACCGCCGCCAGCGGTAAAGAGGCCCTGGAGCAATGGGAGCGGCACCGGCAAAGCATCACCTGTGTAGTGCTGGACCTGACCATGCCCGGCATAGACGGCAAAGAGGTTTACAGCCGAATCCGCGCGCACAGCCCCGGGCTGCCGATTATCATCGCCAGCGGCTTGGCCGCCGATCAGGTGGTAGCTCAAATCAACGACCTGCCGCCGACATCAATTATTCAGAAACCCTATCAGGTTGCCGAACTCTCGGCAAAAATTGAACAGGTCTGCAAAGGCGGTCGATGAGCAACCGCGGGCCATCGCAACAGCGACCTCTCCAGGCACGATCCGCCAAAATCCGTTAAAGATCAAATTTGGCTTTAATTTTAAATACGTGGGTTGCCGGCAGGTTGAGAATCCGCTCCACACCGGTTGTTGCGGATATGCGGGCCAGATGGTCCCGAACGGCATCCATGGACGGCGCGATAAAAGTAAACCAGATGTTGAACGAGTCGTCGCGCAGGTAATTGTGGGTCACGCCGGGGAAGGTGTTGACCGTCCTGGCGAACAAGTCCACCTTCTCCTCCGGAACCTGGGCCGTGCACAAGGTACTCACGAATCCTACTTTACCCGGTACGAAATTTCCACCGATCCGTCTGATAACCCCCTCTTTTTTAAGCCGGCTGACCCGCGTCAGCACCTCTTTTTCCGTGGTGCCCAGTTCCTGGGCCAGGGATTCGAATGGCCGCGAAGAGAGTGGAAAACGCGTCTGAATGCGATTGAGGATCCTTTTGTCCAATTCGTCGAATTCAATGGCCATGTCAAGGCTGTCCCTTGCGCCCTAGACTTTGCCGTAGCTGTGTAGACCCGGCAGCAGGTTGACCCCGAAATAGGTAAACATGACCGCCGCAAAACCAACGATGGAAAGATAGGCGATCTGTCGCCCTTCCCAACCACGCATCAGCCGGGCATGCAGCAATGTGGCATAGACCAGCCAGGTGATCAGGGACCAGGTCTCCTTGGGGTCCCATTGCCAGTAGCTCCCCCAGGCTGAATTGGCCCAGACCGAGCCGGTAATAATCCCCACGGTGAGAAACAAAAACCCGAACAGCACCATTCGCTGGGTCAACTCATCCAAAATTTCCAGTTTGGGGAAGTGCCCGATGATGCCGTCTTTTTTTTCGGGGTTTTTTGACCGGATCAGATACATCAGGCTCGTCCCGAACGCGATGGCGAAGGCGGCGTAGCCGAAAAAGCAGGTGGTGACGTGGGCGATGAGCCAGTTGCTTTGCAGCGCCGGCAGCAGAGGCTGGATATGGTCGCTGATGTTGGGTGACAAGGAAGCATAGGCCAGGGCCAGAAAGGCCGTGGGCGTGACAAAAGCGCCGATGACCGCATTTTTGTAGCGAAGCTCCAACAGCAGATAGATAAATCCGATGGTCCAGGCAAAGAAAACCAGCGACTCGTAAAGGTTGGTCAGCGGGGCCCGCCCGATTCCCATCTGATACGACTCCACCCAGCGCAATACGATTCCAGCCGAAATCGTTACCACCGCGACAACCAGCGCCCAACGTGCGGGGATGGTCATCCCGGGGGTTTTGAAAACCAGTGCCGCAATGTAAAAAAAGGCAGCCGCGCCAAAAAGAAAAGTTGCAAGCGAAAGTAGCAGTGAGCTGCTCATGGTCGAGTGATGACTCCTTTTCGAGTCTACGGAAAGTAGGCTCCTTGGGGGTTAAGCTCTGGACATGGCCTGAAATAGCTTCTCGTTGAGTTTCTGCATGGCCAGCTTGTTGCGGTTGGCGATGCCGGCAACCGTGACCCGCCGGTTTTTCCGCAGTTCCTCGATCACTATGCAAACCTGTTGGTGGGACAAATAGAAAGAGATCAGCACACCGGCTATCATTAGAACAAAGCCGGTGTAGACCAGCCCCACGCCTGGATCGCGGGTCACCTGTAAACCGGTGTAGTAGCGCTCTCCAGGCGGCTGTTGGGGCGCGCCTTCCGACGGCGGATTGACAACGGAGATAATTACGTCGCCTCCGCGCATTTTATCGAAATTGGCGAAATTCAAGGGCAGCAGCACCTCCACCGGTTCACCTTCCGCCGGGGTCAGGATGCCCTGCAACGCTGGTCCGATGTCCATTCCCCGAAAGGTGACCTCGGGATCATACGCAATCACCACGAATTTGCCCAAACCCTCAGGGATGTCAAGGGGCACCCCCACACCGGCCGTTAGGGAATAGTTCATCCCCGAAGCTGGGCTGGTGAAGGCCAGGGTATAGGCGTCGGCCGGCCCCGGCGGGGGTGTCTCCGCCCGGGGCATGCGTTCTGGCGGCAGGGTGCCATAGCTGGACTGGAAAATATTGATTCCCCGATAACGAAGCGGATCGTTGACGACGATATCCTTTTGCTTGACGGCCGTCCCCCCTTTCAGGATGGTCAGAGAGGACCGATACTCCTTGGGGGTGCCGCTGTCCCACCGCTCCATGCTGAAGCTGTCGCAGCGGATCTCAAAATCGAGACGGTGGAGCTGGCCGGTGCTGCGCAAACGGATCGTATCGGTGGACTCTCCTTCTGGAATGTTCACAAAACCCTGAAAACCGAAAAACGAGCCCACCAGACCGCCGATCAACAGCAAAACCACGCTCAGGTGAACGATGTAAACCCCCAGGCGGGAAAGCCTTCCTTTTTCGCCGTAGATAACCGCGCTCCCGTTGGACCGGGTTACCCGACAGTAACCAAAACGGACGGCGATCAGCGGCTCGTAGACCTTTAGCAATTCGTCCACATCCCGTTTGTCGGTCGTTACGCGGGCATCGGTGCGCCGGGTGAACCGCTCGGGATTCACTTTGGGGTTCCGGGTGAAAATCACCTTCCAGTTGCCGCTGAGACGGTCGACGGAACAGACCACGATGTTGATGCACAACAGCAGCATCAGCCCCTGAAACCACCACGACCGATAAAGGTCAAAAAAACCGAGGATGCTGAAGAACTGGTACCAGAAGGCACCGTAGGCATTCAGGTACAGCTCCGGGTTTTCATTCTGGGGAATGAGCGTGCCGATGATAGAGGTCAACGCCAGCGCCAGCAACAGCACAATGGTCAGCTTGACGGAACAGAAGAATTGCCACAACGGGTTTGGTCTACTCAAAAAAACTCCTCTTGAAGGCCGCTTCCGATGTTTGCCGACGGGTTAGAACAACTGTCCCGCAAAGGAGCTGACCGGAGAGACCACTCGGGGGGCGGCATGCCCGATGGCTGCCACGCGTTATCCGCTCGAAAACCAGGCGCATGATAATTCCAAAAACCGACAATGTAAAGTGCAGCCATTCGCCAGCCTCAGAAATGGCGCCGGCAATCAGAGCGCGACCCTAAAACATCGACCGGCAAAAACACTTGGAATTGTTTTTGCCGGGGTCGAGCCGTTGATGGAATTGACAAAAACGCCGGCCAACCGCACCAATAAAACCGTTTTGACGAGCAATCTGGCCGGTTTTAAGATATTTACCTGCGACAGACGCATCGATACGGGTTTGACATTGGCAACCCAGGCCTCTATCAAGTTAAGATTCACAATGCAACCGATATCCTGACGGTCATCGCCGCCTTATGCCGAAGAGCGGAAAACCATCCTTGAGTTTACACATCCTGACACTCTGGATCGTTGCGGCCATGCTCGTCTCGGCCTGCGGCGTGGTGAGGACCACCTACCGGGTGACCAAGGGAACGGTGGTCATGGCCTACCAGGTGACCAAGTTTGCCGGCAGCACCGTCTACACCATCGGCGGGTTCACCTTCAAGGTGGTCACCGCACCCCTCTGGTGGCCCTTGACCCACAGCGAAATCGAAACCATCGACGGCCTCTCCCCCAAGGAGGCCATCGCCCAGGGCCGCGTCAAGGCATCACCCTACGTCGTCAAGGGAAAGCGCTATGTGCCCATGACGGTTAAACAGGCGGCCAGCTATCGCGAAAAAGGCATCGCCTCCTGGTATGGGTATGAGACCTACCGGCAGCCGGGCGGCCGCATGACGGCCAACGGAGAAGCCTTCAACCCGAGCGGCCTGAGCGCCGCCCACAAGCACCTGCCACTGCCCGTTTTCGTGCGGGTGACCAATCTGTCCAATCGACGCAGCATCATCGTGCGCGTCAATGACCGCGGCCCCTTCATAGATGGCCGTATCATCGACCTGAGTGCCGGCGCCGCCAAAAAACTGGGTTTCTATAAGCAGGGAACCGCGCAGGTGCTGGTAGAAACCGTCAACCTGGAAGGCTGATATGCAAAGCGGACTGTTTGTCGGGCACCGAGGTTGACCGTTGACGGTCAGCGGCGTTTCGGTTACTATACCGGCACTGGAGTGACCTTAAGAAAGTGGCTGTCCCCATGACCAGACCCCTGCGACGCCAAGACCGACGCTTGAACTCGGATGCAGCCATGGCCCTGTTGCAGCGCGGTGAATACGGCATCTTGTCCACAGTTGACGACAGCAAGCAACCCTATGGCATACCGCTCAATTACGCCCTGATGCAGAACCGCATTTTTTTTCACTGCGCCAACGAAGGCCGCAAACTGGAAAACATCACCGCCAGTCAAGGGGTCTCCTTCTGCGTCGTGGGAAAAACCGAGCTGATTCCCGAAGCGTTCGCCACGCGTTACGAAAGCGTGGTTGTTTCCGGACCGGCGGCCGTCGTCGAGGATGCGGGATTGAAAAGGGATGCCCTGCGTGCGCTGGTGACCAAATATGCGCCGGACCAAACCGCCGCCGGTGAGGCTTATATCGACAAGCTGATTGACCAGACAACGGTGGTGGGGATCACCATCACGCACATATCCGGAAAGGCCAGAAAGTAAGGGTCGCGGCAATAAATAATTCCACAATATGGCGCCGGATTTTGGTTCGACACCCAGGCACATCCGTCGGCGCATATCGGGATATGTGGCGGCGGATGTAACGCCGGTGGCGGGCCAACAGACAAGCAGGATGTGGAATTATTTTTTTCCGAGGCCCTAAGCCTCTTCATCCCGAACCAACTTCGATTGAACCACTTCGTTGACAGATTTGAGCGCTTTTCGGGCTTCCTGCAACTACAAAAAGCGGTTTCTCCACGGTTGAACCCGTAACGGCACCCGGCTGGTCAGGCTGCTTGACTGCCCGCTCATTGCGTCGACCGCTAACCCATTTCATCGCGGTGCAAGGCATCATGGATCCAAACAAGCTCAACAGTTCAGTTCGGAAAACAGTCAGCGGACACCTTGAGATTTTTGATCAGGGGTTCGGTTTTCTGCGCAACATCGAAAACAATTACCAAGCCGGTCCGGCGGACACCTTCGTGCCGGCCTTCATGATCAACCAATTCGGACTGCGGGAGGGATCGTTGATTGAGGGCCGGGGGGAGCCGGGCAACCCAGGCAACCTGAACCTGAAGCTGGCGGCAGTGGACCAGATCAACGGCCTATCCCGGGAAGATTACGCCCGGACCCAAAGCCTGCATACCATGACCAGCATCAACCCCGACCAGCGTCTGACCATGAGTCAGGGACCCGACGATCTTACCGGCCGGGCCCTGGACCTGATTGTCCCCATGGGTCGAGGCCAGCGGGGCTTGATCGTCTCTCCTCCCAAATCGGGCAAAACCACCCTGCTGCGCCATATGGCCGACTCGGTGACCCGCAACGACCCGGAGATGGCGGTCTTCGTTCTTCTGGTCAACGAGCGACCCGAGGAGGTAACCGACTTCAAGCGGGGATTGAAAAAGGCGCAGGTGCTCTACTCTTCCTCGGACCAGGACACCGGCCAGCACATGCGCATCACGCGCCTGGCGGTACACACGGCCATGCGATGTACGGAAGCGGGCCGGGACACGGTGCTGTTCATCGACTCCCTCACGCGAATGGCCAGGGCCTTCAACGTCGAAACGGAAAGCCACGGGCGCACCCTTTCGGGAGGGCTTGGCGCCAACGCCATGGAGGTGCCGCGAAAAATCTTCGGAGCGGCCCGAAATATCGAAACGGGGGGTTCACTGACCATTGTCGCCACCGTTCTCGTGGCGACCGGCAGCCGCATGGACGACATTATCTACCAGGAGTTCAAGGGCACCGGCAACATGGACCTAATCCTCAGCCGCGACTGTGCCGAGCATCGGATCTTCCCGGCCATCGACATCCGCCAGAGCGGCACCCGCAAGGAAGAATTGTTGTTGGATCAGCATCAACTCCAGCAAGCGGTAACCCTGCGCCGGGTGTTGGCGCAGAAAGAGGGCACCGAAGCCATGGCGAGCCTGCTGGAATACCTCGACCATCACCGTGAGTAGAGACAACAAACGGGAACGGGTAGCGGCGCCAGGCGTTGGTCAGCTGGGCCTTACAGCTTGTTGCCGTGGCGGTTGAGGCTCACCTTCTCGCGCTGAAGAGACTCGAGAGGGTGAGGCGTCGGGTGCTGGGCCGCATAGCCGATGGCCATGATGGCTGAAACCACCATCCCTGGCGGCAGACCCACAACCTCGGCCGCGTATTCGCCGGCGCTTTGGGTCTGGTCATGGTCGCGCTTGCGCAGCTGAATCCAGCAGCTTCCCAGTCCCAGGTCGCTGGCGCCCAGATGCAGGATAATGGCGGCGATGGAGGCATCCTCTACCCAGACATCGGATTTTTGCGGATCAGCGCAGACGACGATCGCCAAAGGCGCCTTGGCCAGAAAAGCGGCACCGTGGGGCTTGGCATGAGAAAGGCGGTCGATGATCTCCGGGTCGGTGACCACAACAAATTCCCACGGGTTGCATCCACGCGATGACGGAGATCGCAAGGCCGCCTCCACCAGCAGATCCACCTTTTCGGCTTCGACGGGTCTGCCCAGAAACTGTCGAATACTGCGACGCGATCGTAACAGGTCGATAAACATAGACACGCCTCCATCGGTCCAAGGGTCCGGCAACGCCCATCCTTTTTAGGTGTTAGTCCACCTGCACCGGTTGTAGGCTTAAGCGCCGCAACACTTTTTATACTTCTTGCCACTGCCGCAGGTGCAAGGGTCGTTTCTTCCGATTTTCGGGTTCTGGTGGATAACCTGCTCCGCAGGGGGGGCCTGGCCGTCTTTGAAATACCAGCGTCCATCCATACGGACAAACTCAGCAATTTCGTTGTGCTCAAAGGCCCGGCCATCTTTGCGGTAACGGGCCACAAACGCCACCGTTCCCGTCGAATCGTCCGGGCCACCCTGCTCGATTCGGCGGACCTTCATCCACTGCCAATCCAGTTTCTTGGACCAGGCCGCCGTTCCCTTGCGTTCCGATTCCTGGCGGTGATCGGGGTGGGTGGTTTCAAAAATATAGTCGTACTGCCTTTTGGCGTGGGCCGTGTAGCGCGAGCGCATCAATGCTTCGGCGGTTTCGGCGGCCCGCTCTCCCATGATCAGCGGCTGGCAGCAATCCGAGTAATCTTTTTCGCTTCCGCACGGGCAATGTTTCATGTTTCCTCCAGGAGATGCTGGGTTCCACCCAAGTTGAACGATTGTTGAACGATCAGCGACAAGGTTAACCGCTGCCGCCTTTTTTGGCAATCTTTTTGCGGACGGTTCCCCTCAGTGTTGGGCCACGGAGTCGCGGCGGTTCTCCCGGGCCGCTTCGTCCGGGTGGATGCGCCAGGTGTACAACGGTGAGAGGAGATAGAGAATCATGTACGCCAGGCAGATCTGCCCGAAAATGGGGGTAAACATGGCCACGGTCAGCAAGAGCAGATTGGCGCGGCCGAACCAGGGGCGGCGGCTCATGGTCCGACCCAGGTGAATGTAGCGAATCGGATAGATGTTCATGATCACGGCGGCGAATACCATGGTGCCTGCGGCAAAAATCCCCCAGAAACCGACCCGCTCGGAAGCCATCACCAGCGATTGGTTGAAGATCACCAGCGGGGCCATAACCAGCATGGCCGCGGCCGGAGTGGGCAACCCCTTGAAAAAACCGGGAATCGGGTGCTTATCCAGCGTAAAGAAGACCAGTCGGCCAATGCCCGCCAGGGCATAAATCACCGCAATCCACCCCAGCGGCAGCTGCCCGAAGCGACCCTGGTCCAACTGGCCGACAATAATATAAAAAATCCAGGCCGGCACGATGCAGAAACTGATAGCATCGGCCAGGTCATCCATGACGTTACCCAATTTTAATTTTTTCCCGGGTGTCTCATGGGGCAGCGGTTCGGTCAGGCCCAACCGGCGCGCCAGGGCGCCATCGAGTTTGTCGAAAGCAGCGGCCCCGATCATCATCAGATAGGCTTCGCGTACACGGCCCTGGTAGGCAAAGAAAACGGCGATCAGCCCCATCAATGCGTTCATCACCGTCAGGGCGTTGGGAAAGACCGCCAAGATTTTGCGCCGCAGCATCTGGTCTCCGAAACAGAGCTCGTCCAGGCAGGCGGTCCCATATTTGCGGCAATACCCGGCAATTGATCCCAGGTTGATGATGAAAAAAAGAATCTCCACAAAATAGAGGATTTGCAGCGAAAGGTTGCCCAGATAGGAGATCCGAAAGTAGATCCATGAATCCGGACCTTCGGGGATGTAGAAGGCGTAGGCGTAGAGCAGGGCGCTCACCGGTGCGGCAACGATGGTCCGCATGCGATTGTACTCGCTGATCTCAGGCTCCACACCCTGGCGGATGGCGAATCCACGCAGGAATGATGCGAAGTTGTCACGCACCAGAACGGTCACGCAAAGCACCAGCACAACGATTGCGTGCATCAACTCTGCCCGCGTGGGGTCGCTCCCAGAAACCAGCAGGCGCCACATCATACCGGCAGTGATGACCGGGAAAATGATGGAGTAGACCAGCTTGTCCATCAGCCGGTCGGCCAAGTGCGCCAACGGGGCGTCTGGTCGGAAGCGGGCCGCAAACCAGCCGTCCACCAGATCGAAAAACATGGAGATGACCAGCAGGGAAACCCCGACGGTGTAGACCAGCGGGCTTCTAGCCCACATGACCGCCAGGGCGCAGATCATACCACCGAACACCAGAACCGGGCGACTGTAAACTAAAACGGCGGCCAAGCGGGTCGGCAGCCGGGTTTTGGGGGTCGGTACAGCCATGCTTGACGACTCTTTGAGGTGGCGTCCAATTCGATCAACGCGTCGCCATCATAAAGGGATTGCCCATTTGAGTCAAGCAAGGAGCGACAGCGACGCGCAGCCTTCCAGCGGCGTGTGGCCGCGCCTCACCCGGGTGCGGCCACGACCTTGAATGTGTCTGATCAATGACAATTATAAGGGCCGGTGTTTCTCCTGCGAGGGCTCTGGTAATGAACCTGCTGCGCTACCTGATCCGCCCCTACCTGTATGCCCGGTATGGCTTTCACCGCCTCACCGGCAGCGGTGCGTTTCGAGGCAATCGGGCTCGATATGTCCACTCGGGGGTCGAACCCCAGTGGAATTCCCTCAAACAGGCCATCTGGAAATTCCACGTCAAACAGTTTCACGAATCGGCCTGTTCGGTGGCAACCGTCGTATCATGCATCAACGCCATCCGATCCATGGGAAACCGTGACATCGAGCCCCTGTCCCAAAGCGATATCCTCGACCGGGTGACCACGGGTAATTGGAAGGCACGCATGAGCGACGGCGGGTACCACGGGCGCCGCGGCCTGCCGCTGCCCCTTTTGGGCCAGGTGGTTCGGGAAAGCATCGCTGCCTACGGACTCAGGGTCAACGGGGTGGATACCGTCCAGACACCCAAATACGCAGCGCCAGAATCGCACATCGCCACCTCACTTAAAAAACACCTGCGGGATTTTGACCGCCATGGCAACGGCCTGGTGATCATGCATTTCGATCAGGGCGCCCTGCTCCCCACTCTGAACATCCCCCACATTTCACCGGTGGGCGCCTACGATCCAGCAACCGACCGCGTCACCGTGCTCGACGTGGATCCCGACCAGAAAGCCCCCTACCAAATTGATTTTAAGGCCTTCTATCGCGCGCTGGCCAGCGACTACCACCACCTCCTTAAACCCTTCGGGTACGGCAGCGGTGGGTACATCCATATCCGCATCCGATAGCCGAGCGCAACCCACCACCGCCCGCTCGATAACCGGCCGCCGGCAGCGCAATGCGGTTGCATCCGGCGGTAATCGTGGTTACCGTCCGGTTGTCACATTCGGTAAAGGAGGATGCCGCATTCAACACTACCATCAAAAACCTCGAATCGGATACGCGATTGACCAGAAGGCGGTTCCTGAAAAAGTTGCCGGGGTCATTCACGGCTGCGTGGGCAGCCCTGCTGCTGCCGCGGGCGATGTGGGCGGCCGGCGCAGCGGCTGCGGAGCCGACGGCTCTTCACTATCGGCCCCTTAACGGCGACAGCCTGCGGGAAATGGCACAACGGAAGATGCATCATGGTCCCCAACGCTTTATCAACCCCATGGGTGCCCCGCGCCGCAAGCGCTTTTGGCAGCTGCTCTCCTGGAAGCTGTTTCACAATAATGCCTACGCCGATTTTCTTGACGACCAGCCCCTGTCACCCGTCACGGTCGATTGGGAGTCGATCAAGGCCCACCGGGGGGTTTCGGTCACGTTCATCAAGCATTCGACCCTGCTGATCAAGGACCTGGATCGTTTCTTGCTGATCGACCCGGTGTTCAACGATATTTTCCCATTCATCAAGGATTATACGCCCCTGGCTTTCGACCTGCAGGAGATGCCGCGGCCCGACCACGTGTTGATCACCCACGGACACTACGACCACCTGGACAAGCCCTCTTTGACCGCTCTGAATCCGGGCACCCATGTGATTACGCCCTTGGGATACGACCGCGTCTTCAACGCAGCCGGAATGAATCGTCGCACCCAATTGGATTGGTATGAGCGCTATGGGGACGGCAAACGGGAGATCACGCTGGTGCCTGCCAACCACTGGACCATGCGCAACCCCATCACGGGGCCCAACCGTTCCCTGTGGGGCGGCTATCTGATCAAAACCGCCGGCGGCCCGGTGATCTACGTTTCCGGCGACAGTGCCTATTTCGATGGCTTTGAACAACTGGCCCAGGATTACGATATCGATCTGGCCATCTTCAACATGGGCGCCTATGCACCGCGTTGGTTCATGGCCCCGAGCCACATGGACCCTGCGGAGACCGTCCAGGCATTCAGGGAAATCAAGGCCAGAAAACTAATGATTGCCCACTGGGGAACTTTTCAACTGGGCGACGAACCGGTCCACTTCCCCCCTCGGGACTTAGAGAACGCACTAAAAAAAGTCGAGCTTTCGACGCAGTGGGTCCACTTGGACCACGGGCATAGCTACACGTTCTGAAGGGGACAGGCAGGGCTGGGGATTTTTTTCCGAGCGGCTCCCGGCCGACCCGCCCGGCGGTAAAGACCGGCGGGTCGCTCCTGAGGGTTAGGTTGCGCGGGCAGCTGGGGGTGAGAGTTCAGGACTTGCCGATGCAAGCCTCATCCTGGCACCCGGTCTCCCCGCCAAAGGACATGGAGCTTTCCGGCGGGTTGGGCTTCCTGGGCTTTGCCGCACCCGCTTCGGGCGGTCCGGCAGACGCGGGCGCATCGGTTTTCCCGATGCAGGCCTCATCCTGGCAGACCGTCCGGGAAGACACGGCTACCGAAGACCGCGTCCCGGTGTTGCTTTCTTGCTCTTGAGGGGATTTTTCTTTCATGACCGTCCTCATTCAGCGGCTTTCAAACTCTTGAAGTAGCCGCGCTCAACATACTGGGATGTTTTGGCATCAAAAACAGCCTCATTTTCGTGAATGTATTGCGGGCCGTCTCCCCAGGCGCCGCATGCCAGCACCGCAGTGTCTCCGAGATTGAATTTGCGCCCGCAGGCCGGGCACCCCCGGGCATTGGTGGTATTCAAGGCCTCGAGGTCCATCATGATTTTGGGCTTGCAGGCAGCCATGTCGCTCATGTCCCTGCTCCTTTCGTTTCAAGTTTGTTTCATCATACACCCTATTCATCATCTTCACAAATGCAACCCACAGCGGCGGGGGCCCTGGCCAATTCTTAAAACCTTAGAAATTGATTGCTAATTCCGTGCGGATTTGCTTTGGTCGCTCTTCTCTTTTCAGGTTCGACGGACGGGCGTGAACCATCGTGCCACCGCGGTGAGGAAATCCCATGTTCAAGGTGCTGGATACGTTTGGTGCGTTGTTTGCGGCCACTTTCGTCTTTTTGACCGGCAACGGGTTGCTCAATACCCTCTTGAGCACCCGCATGGCCGTGGCGGGCTTTTCGACCGCCACCACCGGCGTCGTCCTCTCATGCTATTTCGTGGGCCTGCTGACCGGGTCCTTCACGTGCCATCGGTTGATTCAGCGGGTGGGTCATATCCGCGCCTTTACCGTGTTCGCCGCAACCACGACCGCCGCCACCCTGCTTCACGGGCTCTGCCTCTCACCCGAATTTTGGGGAGCACTGCGGTTTTTGTGCGGAATCACTACCTTCGGTCAATTCATGGTCATCGAAAGCTGGCTCAACGAGTGCACCCAGGCCCACTATCGGGGGCGCGTTTTTTCCATTTACATGACCCTGAGCTACCTGGGCATCGGCGTCGGCCAGCAGCTGCTCAACCTGGGAGACGTTCAGGGACAGACCCTGTTCATTATCGCCGGATTTCTATTTGCGATCTGCCTCGTGCCGGTCTCGACCACCCAGGGTATTCACCCGCGCCTGCCTGAGACCAAACCCTACCATTTCGGATCTATTTTTCGCAAAGCGCCGCTGGGCATGTTGGGGAGCATGGCAGCCGGCACGACCAACAGCGCTTTTTACGCTATGATGCCGGTGGTCTGCACCGATATCGGCCTTGCGATCCACGAGCTCTCCTGGATCATGTCCATCACGGTTTTCTCGGGCCTGGCCGCCCAGTGGGCCGTGGGCAGCCTATCCGACCGCTTTGACCGCACAATTGTGCTCAGCGTGGTCCTGACCGCGACGGCAGCGGTCAGCGCATTCATGTTCGTCAACCGGGAGGCTTCCCTCTGGGTGATGTCCACCAAGATGGCCCTCTTCGGCGCACTGGCGTTTGCCGTCTACCCTGTCTCGGTGGCCCGGGCCCACGATGTTTTCGGCGGACGCGATGCCGTACCCGTCAGTGCCGGTTTGCTGTTCGCCTACAGTATCGGTGCCAGTCTCAGCCCCATGCTGGCCTCCTCGCTAATGACTCTGCTGAAAACACCCTTTGGCCTCTTCGCTTACTGGACCGTGATCAACGGTATCGTGGCCGCGGCCATCTTCTACTGCAGAAAACTCGAGACGGTGGAACGGGTGCCGGTGGAAGACCAGGTTGCCTTCATGCCCATGAAAAGCACCTCCCCGGTGGTTATGGCTCTGGACCCACGATCCGGGCCGGATGGTGACGAACCATGAATGCGCCAGCGGCCCTTCGGCCGGCGCCGGCATCCCAGACCCGTGCCGGCCAATGGCGCGGGTCTCTCCCAGGAAATCCTTGCCCGGTTGCTGAACGGGCGGTATGATCGACCCATGCCCAGAAGCCGCAACCCGACCATCAGCGTCGTCCTGCCCACTTACAACCGCGAAGGGATGGTAACCGAAGCCATCGCATCCGTGCTCGGACAGGATTACCCGGCCCTCGAGCTGATCGTCGTGGATGACGGATCCACCGATGACACCGCTTCACGGCTCTCCCGCTTCGGCAATCGCGTCACCCTTCTGCGTCAGGAAAACCGGGGCGTCAGCGCCGCAAGAAACGCCGGCATCCGGGTGGCCGGCGGGGAGTTGATCGCCCTGTTGGATTCGGATGACACCTGGCTGCCGGGGAAATTGCAGGTGCAGGTCGATTATTTCGCCGCCCATCCCGAGGCGCTGATCTGTCAAACCGAAGAGATCTGGGTACGCAGGGGCCTGCGCATCAACCCGGGCAGACGTCACCGGAAAACAGGGGGCATGATCTTCGAAAGAAGTCTGGCTCTGTGCCTGGTCAGTCCGTCGGCGGTGATGCTGCGTCGCAGGCTGCTGGACGAGGTGGGCTGGTTCGACGAGGCCCTGCCCGCCTGTGAGGATTACGACCTGTGGCTGCGCATCGCCTGGAAACACCCCATCCATCTGATCGACCGGCCGCTGATCGTCAAGCGCGGCGGCCACGCTGATCAGCTCTCGCGCACGCCCGAACTGGACAAATACCGGATCCAGTCCATCGTCGGCCTGCTGGACCGGGGGTGCCTGGCTCCGGGCCAGCAACAGGCCGCCGTTGCCACGCTCAGCGCCAAGTGTGCCATTTACGCCCAGGGTTGCCGCAAGCGGGGGCGCTTGGAGGAGGCGCGCCACTACGAGAGCCTGCCCCAATCGTATGCCCGGCGGCATTAACCCCCCGCCCACAACCACCGAGCGTCAACATTCGGCGCCATTAAGGGTTCGGGGGCGAAGCGACCCTACACCATCCGGTCGATCTCGCGCATGCGTGCGTTGAGCCGTTTGAGCGACACCGGCCCATCGGTACCGACCTCCTGGGCATAGATCGACACCTTGAACTCTTCGATCATCCAGAAGAAAGCCTCCACAGCCGCCCGCTTTTCAACGGATGTAAAGGCATGCATGGTCTGGAGCATCCGGTTGAGCTGCTCGGTGACCGGCGCCACCATGGCTTGCCGGGACCGATCCTTCTCCATATCGACGGATCCCCGCTGAACCCGGATCGACAAGGCCCGCATATAGCGCACCAGGTGCATGAGGCGCTGCCGGTCGTACAGGGATACGAAATTGTCAGGAACCAGGCGCATCAGTTCGCCCTGCACAGCCTGCAGGAACTGCCCGAGCACCGAGGGCGCGCCGCCCGGGTTGGCCACATCCAGGATGCGGCACCGGACCTCGTGGTAGGCCTCGACCACCGCGATCACCGCCTCGTGCAGGTCCCGGCCGCCCTGGTGCAGCGGCAGAGCGGCCAACGTGTCGATGCGTGCGTTGTACTCCGCGGCACAAAGGATGGGGTGCGCCAGCAGTTCCCGGGTGACACTCTGGAAAAGCTGCTTCTCGATGGCTGCCAGGCCTCCAAAATAGTGGGCCTGGCGTTTCAAGAGCGTCGGCAGTTTCAGGTTCTTTTTCAAAAATTTGAGATCATCCTGAAAACGCCGCGCCAGCAGGGCCGCCACCCCCTGGCGGTGGGCTTCGTCGGCCGCTTTCAAATGGGTGAAAAGCCGAAGCCGGATATCGGGGCCGTCGACCGCCAGCCTGGGGTAGAGGCGCCACGGGGCGCCGCTAGAATCATCGAATATGAGCACCTGCGGCAAATCTCCGAAATCCCAGGTGCTGATGGCCGGCCGCTCCCACTGCCGCACCGCCTCCGGCAGGTCTGCCGGCAGAACCGGATCGGACGGCTTGCGGTCCAGCAGCGATTCATCCCGTCCGCTGGCTACCACCCGCCCCTTGGCATCGGTGATGGCCACGCGCATTTTGAGATGGTCGGGCAATTCACCCACCGGCCATACATGGGCCGGAATATCCACCTGAAAGTGATGCTGGATAAAACGACTCAAAGCTGTCGGCAGGCTCTCCCCACCCCGGGGCATTGCGCGGACGATGGTCTGTACCGTTTCAGCCACCGGTACCAGCTTGACCCGTAAGGCCTTGGGCAGCCCCTTGATCAGGGTCGTGATCTTCTCGGTCAGCAGACCGGGCACCAGCCAATCCAGCCGCTGCCGGGGAAGATCCCCGGTGGCCTCGGTCGGAATAGTGACGGTGACACCGTCGGCCTCACCTCCCGGGTCGAAGCGGTAGTCGCAGTCCAGCACCCGATTTCCCAGCTCCAGCTGCCGGGGGAACTGGTCGAGCACCTCCGGGTCCGGGGCATAACGGATCAACTGGTCCTGATCCAGGCGCAGGAAACCGTCCCCGCCGCTTTTTCGGATAAGGTGTTTCAGGGTGCGCATGTCGGAGACGTGAGGAAGCCGATCCCGGTAAAAGTCCACCAGCACCTCGTCGTCCACCAGGATATCCCGCCGCCGGATGCGATCCTCCAGGTGTTGCACGGCGGCTACCTGCTCCGCATTGTGGCGCATAAACCCCAGCGGCTGCTTGACGTCTCCCGCCACCAAGGCCGCGCGGATGAATATCTCCGCCGCCCGCTGGGAATCGATGCGGCCAAAGGCCACACGCCGGTCCTGGACGATGGGCAGACCGAAAAGCGTGACCTGCTCCCGGGCCACCACCTCCTCCCGGCTGCGTTCCCAGTGGGGGTCTGACCAGCTGCGGCGGCACAGCTCCCCGCCCAGTGACTCGAGCCAGGTTGCATCGATCACCGCGGCCTTGCGGGCGTAAAGGCGCGAGGTTTCAACCATTTCGGCCGCCACAATCCAGGCGCCCGGCTGCTTGAACAGCCCTGAACCGGGAAAAAGCATCACCTCGCGATCCTTGGCGGCCCGATAGAAGACTCTTTCCTTCTGCATAGCGATGTTGGACAAAAACCCGCTCAGGATGGCACGGTGAATGGCGGTATAGCGGGGGTGGAACGCCCCGTCCCCGCTCGGATGACCAACCGCGGGGTCCTTTATGGACCGAGCGTTGGCCGCAGACCGGTCGAAGCGCTGCTCCCGAAGTACGGCCGTTATCTGGCCGTGAATATCCCGCCACTCGCGGATTCTCCGAAAGGAGAGGAAATGCCGGCGGCAAAACTGCCTCAACTCGTTCATCGAGCGCGGCCGGTCGCCGCTCTCACAGACGGCCTGCCAGATGTTCAAGAGCGTGACGAAGTCGGAAAGCGGCTCCACAAAACGCTGATGCGCCCGGTCCGCCTGGGCCTCCTGATCCAACGGCCGCTCGCGAACGTCCTGAATGCTCAAGGCGGCCGCAATAACCACTACCGGACCCAGGCAACCCTCCTTGCGCGCCTCGATCAGCATGCGCGAGAGGCGCGGGTCGATGGGCAGCCGCGCCATCATGCGGCCGTTGGCCGTCAGGCTGGCCAAGGCAGGGCCTTGGCGGGGTGAATCGGACCGCTGGACAGCCCCCAGCTCCAGCAGCAGATCGAACCCGTCCCGAACACTTTTTTCCGCCGGCGGATCGATGAACGGAAAATCGGCGACCGCTCCCAGGTTGAGCGCGATCATGCGCAGGATAACCTCCGCCAGGTTGGAGCGGAGGATTTCCGGTTGGGTGAACAGGGGCCGGTTGAGATAATCTTCCTCCGTATACAGGCGGATGCACACCCCGTTGGCGACGCGCCCGCAGCGACCCTTGCGCTGGTCGGCACTGCTTCGGGAAATGGGCACCACCGGCAGCGAGGTGGTGCGGGATCGGGGCACGTACTGGGAAATGCGCGCCAGGCCCGTGTCAACCACGTATTTGATACCCGGAATGGTGATCGAGGTCTCCGCCACATTGGTTGCTACAATCACTTTTCGGGCCGCCGTGCCGGCAAACACCCGGCGCTGCTCCCCGGCGCTGAGCCGGGCGAACAGCGGCAGTATCAAGGTGTGGCGATAGGCGCGGCCGGCCAGCGCCTCACAGGTCTCCCGGATATCCTGCTCGGTCGGCATAAAGATCAGAATGTCGCCCCGATCGGAAAGCACGGCCACCTGTTCCACAGCCGATAAGGCCAACTCAACCGGCGTCCGGTCGTCGTTGCCCGCCGAATCGGCCGATGGGGAGAAATAGCGCGTGGTCACCGGGTAGAGGCGCCCGCAAACTTCGATCACCGGCGCATCGTCAAATGCCTTTGAAAATTTTTCGGTGTCGATGGTGGCTGAGGTGATGATCAGCCTCAGGTTCTTTCGTTTGGGGATCAGCTGTTTCAGGATGCCCAGAACCAGGTCGATGTTCAGGCTCCGTTCGTGGGCCTCGTCCACGATGATGGTGTCATATTCGTTGAGCCAGGGGTCTCTCTGGGTCTCAGCCAGCAGCATGCCGTCGGTGACCACCTTGATGTAGGCTTCGGGAGCCGCCTGATCCTGGAAACGGATCTTGTAGCCCACCGACCGCCCCAGCGCTTCCCCCAACTCCTCGGCGATGCGTTCGGCCACCGTGGTGGCGGCAATTCGCCGGGGCTGGGTGCAGGCGATTTTACCGTCAATGCCGCGGCCGGCGGCGAGGCAGAATTTGGGGATCTGGGTCGTCTTGCCCGATCCGGTCTCACCGGCGATGATCGTCACCGAATGGTTTTGGATGCTCTGGATGATCGCTGTTTTAGCAGCCGTAATCGGTAAATGCGCCAGGTCCTGGAAGCGGGGGACGCCGTCTCGGCGACGCTGCGCCCTATCCACCGCGTCACGAATGCGCGGCTCCAGGTCGGCCAATCGCTGCGCCAACTCGTCCGCCGTGGTTTTTTTCCCGGACCGCACCAGCCGGTCCAGCTCCTGACGCAGAGCAACGCCGTCTGCGTGCACAACTCCTCGGAGCTGCCGTCTCAATCGGTCGATGGATGGTCGGTTGTCGGGCATGGATCGTCCTGATAGACTGCAATCAACCGTCTCGATACCACCTTTCGGTGGCAGTGATCCCAAAAATCTGATAGGTTCCAGTAAACCCGCTGCAGCGTCCATGCAACCCCAACGCTGCAACCGGACCACCCGAACCATCGAATGGAGCGCCCCCTACATGCAACCCCGCCTTAAAAACTGGCCGCGATGGATCGCCGTTTGCGCCCTTGCCGTGTTGAGCATGGGCGTGATCGACCAGATAACCAAAGATGCGTTGAAGGTCAAACATATCCTCAGAACCGCTGAGCGGCACGCCACTCGGTCCGAGGGCACGGATGGCGTCGCTGAAATATCCGAAAGCGAATTAAACGCCTACATCGCCTACCTTCTGGCGCAGGAAAAGAACGCTCTGATCAGCGGCCTGCGGGTCGAATTGCTCGATCACAACCATGTCCGGGGAACCGTCCGCTTCGACGCTGACCGGTTGAATCTCGGCGTCCTGCTGGGCAATGCATTGGCGTTTGAATTCAAAGGCGTCCTTGATTCCCGAAATCACGCGGTCCGCATCGATCTGATCGCCCTGAAGGTGGGCGGTCAGCCCGTCAAACCGCAAGTCCTGGAATTCGTCATTGACACGGCCGCACGGATTTACCGAACCGATGTCGGACGGATCGATGACTGGTATGCGTTGCCTGGTGGGATCAAGCGGATCGCGGTCAGCCAGGCCAAAGCCCGCCTTTACTATTGAACCCTGATTTTTGTGCCCGTCGGAAGCAAGCGTTGTGAACCGTGTAACCCTGCACCGCAAGAAAGATCGGATCCATGAACCAGTCGTATACAATCCAATTCCTGCCCCACAACCGTGAAATCAAGGCAGCCGGCGGCACCAGCCTGCTGCGCGCGGCCATGGACGCCGGTGTTCACATCAACGCCTCCTGCGGCGGCGAGGGTGTCTGCGGCAAATGCCGGGTCATCGTCGAGGCCGGGGAAGTGGCGGGAGGCCTGAGTGAACAGATAAGCCCGGCTGACCGCGCAAAGGGGTATCGTCTGGCCTGCCGATCAGTAATCACCGCGGATGCGGTGATCCGCGTGCCGGTGGAGTCGACCATCGACGCCAGTGTCCTCAGCCGCAGCCATGTCCCGCGCAGTACAGCCCGCATTCAACAGATGGACCTCAATGATTTGAAGGAACAGGGGCTGTTTCTGCCGCCGGTGGAAAAAATCTACCTCGAATTGCCCGAACCGGACAACCAAGACCACCTTCCCGACGTCACCCGCCTGGTGAGTCATCTCAAACTCCATCACAACGAACACCGCCTGACGGTCAGTCTGCCGGTGATCCGTAAGATCCCCGACGTGCTGCGCAAAGATGGATTCCGGGTCACCGCCACCCTTGCCCGACCGGTGATGGAGAGCGGCAAAACCGAAATCATCAACGTTCAGCCCGGAGACACCAGCCAGCGCAACGTTGCCATCGCCATGGACATCGGCACCACCACAATCTACGGGCAGCTCATCGACTTGAAAAGTGGCGCGATTTTATCCGAGCAGGGGGATTTCAACGGCCAGATCAGCTACGGCGAAGATGTGATCAGCCGCATCGTTTTTGCCGAAAAAGAGGGCGGGTTGGAACGCCTGCACAAAGTGGTTACCGAAACCATCAACACCATCATCGCCAAGATCGTTCGCCGCGCCAAGGTGGACCCGGACGACATCGCCGCCATCACCCTGGCCGGCAACACCACCATGACTCAGCTGCTGCTCACGGTCAACCCCCGCTACATCCGACGATCGCCCTACGTTCCGGCATCCACCCTCTACCCGCCCATTCGGGCGGTGGATTTGGGACTGGACCTGAGCGATCATGTCACCGCCTTGGTCTACCCGGCCGTCTCGAGCTATGTCGGCGGTGACATCGTGGCCGGCGTCATGGGATCGGGAATGTACCTGGACGAGCGGCTGACCTTGTTCATGGACATCGGCACCAACGCCGAAATCGTCATCGGCAACCGGGACTGGCTGGCCTGCGCCGCCTGCAGCGCCGGACCGGCCTTCGAAGGCGGCGGAATCAAATTCGGCATGCGGGCGGCCAAAGGCGCCATCGAGGATTTTTCCCTGGACGCGGTCACCTGGGAGCCCATGCTCATGACCATCGGAAATGTCCGCCCCAAAGGCATCTGCGGCTCGGGACTGATCATCATGACCGCCGTCATGTTCGAGCTGGGTCTGATGGACAACCTGGGAAAATTCAACCGCGACCTGCCCACCCGGCGCCTGCGCCAGGACAACGGGGTGTGGGAATACGTGTTGGCCTGGGCCGATGAAACGCAGATCGGCCGGGATGTCACCCTGACGGAAATCGACATCGAAAACCTGATTCGAGCCAAAGGGGCCATCTACAGCGGCTGCTTGACCCTGCTCACCGAAGTGGGCATGGGCTTGCCGGATCTGGACCGCATCATCCTGGCCGGCGGTTTCGGCAGCTACGTCGACCTGGAAAAAGCCATGACCATCGGGCTGCTGCCGGAGATCGAGCCGCACAAGGTGACCTTCATCGGCAACAGCTCTCTCTTGGGAGCCAAAATGAGCAGCCTGACCAACCGTATTCGCAAGGATGTGGTCAAGGTCACCCGCAGCATGACCAATTTTGAACTGTCTGAAACTCCGTCCTACATGGACAATTACGTAGCGGCCCTATTTTTGCCGCACACGGATGTCAACCAGTTTCCCCGTCTCAAGGAGCGGATGCGGCAGCGGCGACCCAATTCATAACGGCAATGGGTCGAAACCACCGCAAAGCAAAACCGGCGTCGGTGAATCGCTACCACCGTGGCTGGCGGCCGGTAACTCCTGCCTGAGATATTCAGTCGGCCGTTGCAGCCCGGCGTTGCTGAAGCTGATCTATTAGAAAATTTTGATTTAATCACACTCGTCTATTGACAAATTAACCGCCCAACATATAAGAAGATTCATTGGTTTTTATACTTGCGCAGGACCGGGTGCAACTGCTTGGAATGGCACTTGGCTTTGTTTTTACCAACTACTTTTTCCCTAAGCCGAGTGCTTCAAATTTGTCACAATGACGCAACTGACTCTTATAACAGATCAATTATGTTCAGCACGGGTTCACATGTGAACCCGTGCGGGATTGCCGATCTTAGCGCATCACCGCTGTCAGATGTCGTCGCGCATAGGCCGCTATAGCGCAACGCCGTTTTCCGTGGTGCTGCAGCACGCTCGACAATTGCTCGACTTAGGTTTTCGACAATCCACCCAACAACCGTTTACACACCCGAGGGGTACTGTGACCTGGATGCGCTGCCCACATGAAAGTTGCCGCCGTCGGATTGATCACATCGCCCTTGCATGCCCGCCCATCTCGTTGAATAGACGATTGTCTACCGTCGCAGATATGACATACCGAAAAAATTTAAGAAAGGAGGCTCACGGGGATTAGATCCTGGCCGGGTCTCCGCATTTCAGCCATCCCAGCGGAGGCGCCAACATGATGCATTCATCAATGCCAATTATTAACCGGTAGCTTGCAAGGAGGTCACTTTGAGTTTCGAATTCTACAAGGAGTCCTACGCAGGGGCGATAAAGGCGATCTCCATCGGTAAGGGCAAAAAGACCGTTACCGTCGGAGGTGAAACCTGCTACCCGTTCTATCAGTTTGAAGGGGAAATGCCCCACAAACCGACAGTCGCCATGGAGATCTGGGACATGGTGCCCGACGAATGGCCGGCTGCGGCATTGGAGCCCTTCAAGGATGTGGTTTCGGATCCGGCCGCTTGGGCCAAAAAATGCGTCAAGGAGTTCGGCGCCGAAATGATCGTGCTCCAACTCAAGAGCACCGACCCCAATGGCTCGGATGCCAGTCCGGAGGATGCGGTGGCCACGGTAAAAAAGGTTCTGGCGGCCATCGACGTCCCCCTGGTGGTCTGGGGCATCGCCAATCACCAGAAAGATGAGGCGGTTCTCAAAAAGATCGCCCAGGAGGTCCAGGATGTTCAGCTGACCCTGGGGCCGGTGGAAGATAAAAATCACAAGGGCATCGGTGCCGCCGCCATGGGTTACAACCATGCCATCATCAGCTCGTCGCCCATCGACGTCAACCTGGCCAAGCAGGTCAACATCCTTCTGGAGAATTTGGGCATGCCCCTGGACCGGGTGATCATCGATCCCACCACCGGCGGCCTGGGCTACGGCCTGGAGTACTCCTACTCGGTCATGGAGCGTCTGAGAATGGCGGCCATGGCCCAGGGTGACGACAAGCTGCAGATGCCCATCATCAACAACCTGGCCAACGAAGTCTGGAAGTGCAAGGAGGCCAAGCAGAAAGTGGATGAAGCCCCCACCCTCGGCGACCCTGAAAAACGCGGCATCCTCATGGAAGCCGTCGGGGCGGTCACTTACCTCATGGCCGGATCCGATATCCTGATCATGCGTCACCCCGAGGCCATCCGCCTGGTCAAGTCCTTTATCGACATTACCATGGACGGTGGCAGCGCCGCCGCCATCGCCCCCATCGCCAAGCGGCTGGAAGGCGTCTCCGTCAATCTGGCCGCCCTGGCACCGGCACCGGATCTGACCATCGAAGAAGCCAAAAAAGCAGCGCCCAAACCCGCCGCCGCTCCCACGGCTGCAGCGGCCAAACCCGCCGCCAAACCCGCCGCCAAAACGGCCGCCGCGCCGGTGGCTGAAAAGAAGGGTGAACCGGCACCCGCCGCCGCCCCTGCTGCACCGGCGGTAGACGCCCAAGCGCAAGCCAAGGCCCAGGCCGAAGCCGAAGCAGCCACCAAAGCCAAGGCGGAAGCGGAGGCCAAGGCCAAGGCCGCGGCCGAAGCCAAAGCCAAAGCAGATGCCGAAGCCAAAGTCCGCGCCGAAGACGAGGCCAAAGCCAAGGCCGAGAAGGAAGCCGCTGCCAAGGCTGTGGCCCAGAGAGAGGCCGATGAAGAGGCCTTGCGCCAGAAACGCGCCGCCGAACGTGACAAGATGGCCAGCGAACGCGGTGGTACCGGTGAGGGAAAGGTCATTTCCATGACCCCTGCCGCCGAGCAGAAGAGCGAACCGGATAAAATTCTTCAACGGCTCAACTGGGTGCACCGGCGGATCTCCCTTTACTAACCCTGAACTACCAACCATTGCCGTAACTAATACGAGGAGGAACCTCTGATGGCAGAACTAGACAAAGAAAAGGGTGCCAAGCTGGCCGATCCCATCGCCGCTTCAATTGACCCGGCAACCCAGGAAATGATTGCACGAGCCCAGAAACTCGGTATCGACACCGTATTCGATCGTGCCGTCTCCATGAAGGCCTGCAACATCGGCCTCCAGGGCATCTGCTGTAAAAACTGCGCCATGGGCCCCTGTCGCCTGCCCCTGCCCAAGGGCGGCATCGACGGCGAGGACACCCGCAAGGGCCTTTGCGGCGCCACGGCCAACACCATCGCGGCCCGCAACTTTGCCCGCATGGTCGCCGCCGGTGCGGCTGCCCACTCCGATCACGGCCGTTGCGTGGCCGAAGTGTTCATGTCGGCCGCCCGCAAAGAGACCGCGGCCTACAAGATCAAAGACGTCAACAAACTGCTCGCCATCGCTCCATACTTTAACGTCGCCACGACGGTTGAGGTGGAGGGTGCCGTGCAGGACCGCGATGTGGACGAAATCGCCCTGGAAGTGGCTAAAAAGGCTCTCAATGAATGGGGCAAGGCCGAGGGCGAGCTGGACTACCTCAAGCGCGCACCCGCACCCCTGTACGAAAAGTGGAAAAAAACCGGTGTATTACCTAGAAATATCGACCGTGAAGTTGTCGAGATCATGCACCGCACCCACATGGGTGTGGACCAGGACTACAAAAACATCGTCAAACAGTGCACCCGCGCCTCCCTGGCCGACGGCTGGGGCGGGTCGATGATCGCAACCGATCTTCAGGATGTGCTTTTCGGCACCCCCTACCCCCTGCAGGCCGAATCCAACCTGGGTGTCATGAAGGAAGACCACGTCAACATCATCGTCCACGGTCACGAACCGGTGCTCTCGGAAATGATCGTGGCCACAGCCCAGAAGCCCGAAATGATCGAGTATGCCAAATCCAAGGGGGCCAAGGGCATCCAACTGGGCGGCATCTGCTGCACGGCCAACGAAATCTTCCAGCGCCACGGGGTTCCCCAGGCCGGAACCTACCTGCAGCAGGAGCTGGCCATCATCACCGGCGCCTGCGACGCCATGGTGGTGGACATCCAGTGCGTGTTCCAGAACCTGGCCAATGTGGCCAAGTGCTTCCACACCAAGCTCATCACCACCCACCCCATCGCCAAGATGGAGCAGGACAACGTGATCCACATCGAGTTCGACGAACACTACGCCCTGCAGGATGCCGAAAAGATCGTCAAAATGGCCATCGACAATTTCCAGAACCGCGGCAGCGAAGTCATGATTCCCCAGCACAAGGCCTCGGCCATCGGCGGCTTCGGCGTCGAATCGATTCTTTACCATTTAGGCGGCACATTCCGCGGCAGCTATTACACCCTCAACGATAACATCATCAACGGCCGCATCCGCGGCATCGCCGGCGTGGTCGGCTGCAACAACGCCCGCACCCGCCACAACGAAGCCCACATCACCGTGGTCAAGGAGCTGATCAAAAACGACGTCATCGTCCTGACCACCGGCTGCAACGGCATCGCCTGCGCCATGCACGGCCTGCTGACCCCGGAATCCGCCGCCGTTCACTGCGGCCCCGGCCTGGCCGAAGTGTGCGAGACGGTCGGTATCCCGCCGGTGCTGCACCTGGGCTCCTGTGTCGACAACAGCCGCATTCTGCTCGCGGCCACCGAGGTGGTCAAGGCCGGCGGACTGGGCAAGGACATCTGCGACCTGCCCGCAGCCGGCAGCGCCCCGGAGTGGATGAGTGAAAAGGCTATCAGCATCGGTCACTACTTCGTCTCCTCCGGTGTCTACACGGTCTTCGGCCTGCACCTGCCCACCTCGGGTGCACCGGTGTTTCACGACTACCTCTCCAAGCAAATGGAAAAACTCTACGGCGGCCGGTGGGACCTGGAAGCCGACCCGATCAAGCACGCCCACCTCATGATCGCCCATATCGACCGCAAGCGCAAAGAGCTGGGCATTGACAAGGCCCGGGAGCGCGTGCTGATGGATATGGCCGACCGCCAGGCAATAGAAGGATAACTGAATCTAAACCAGATCCTCAACGAAGGAGGAAACCGATATGTCTAAATTAGTTGCATTTGCTGCCATTCAGGGCGGGTACAAAGTGGTCTCCAGCGCTGAAGGCCGCTACCGCAAGGCGCTCGACACTTACAACGCCGACACCAAGATTGGATTTCCCAACACCGCCTACTTCCTGCCGGTGATCTACTCGCTGACCGGCATGAAGGTCGAAACCCTGGAAGACCTCAAAAAACCCTTGGAATTCGCCCGGGGCCTGCTGCCCCCGCACATCAAGGGCAAGAACCACCTGCCCTACCTGGGCCCCCTGCTGGACGCCGGCATGGCCGCCATCTTCTGTTATGAGATTCTGGAAGCCCTGCGCATCCTGGACCAGCCGGACTTTTACCACCCGGAGGAGGATCCGGACATCGAAGCGGGCAAGATCTGGGTGGGCCCGGCCGACGACACCATCCTGAGAAAACGCGGCGTGGAGTTCGTGGACGGCTCGGCCCCCGGCTTTGCCGCCGTGGTCGGCGCCGCCCCCACCCCTCAAATCGCCAAGGATATCATTGAGGAGTACCAGCGCAGAAGCCTCTACATCTTCTGTGCGGCCAACCACAACGGCACCACCGCCATCGAGCAGCTCATCGAAGCCGGCGTTCAGATCGGCTGGAACACCCGTATCGTGCCCTTCGGTCCGGACATCAGCTCGGCCGTGTTCGCTTTGGGGTTTGCCAACCGCGCCGCCATGGCCTTCGGCGGCGTCAAACCCGGCGACTATAAAAAGATCCTCATGTACAACAAGGAACGCGTGTTCGCCTTCGTCAACGCCTTGGGCGACATCGGCACCGAATGGGGCGTGGCCGCCGCCGGCTGCGTCAACTGGGGCTTCCCCACCCTGGCGGACACCGACATACCGGAAATTCTGCCCACGGGTATCTGCACCTACGAGCACGTGGTGGCCAACGTGCCCCACAGCGAGATGTGCCAGCGCAGCGTCGAGGTGCGCGGTTTGAAAACCATCATCTCCGACATCGATATCCCCTGTGCCTTCGGCCCGGCTTACGAGGGCGAGCGCGTGCGCGGCGCTGACCTGTTCGCCCAGTGCGGCGGCGGCAAGACCCAGTGCACCGAGCTGGTCAAGATGGCCGAGATGAACGAAATCGAGGATGGCAAGGTGATCGTCGACGGCCCGGATCTGGACAAAATCAAGGAGGGCGGCACCTTTCCCATGGGCATCTACATCCAGGTCGCCGGCCGCGAAATGCAGACCGACTTCGAACCGATCCTGGAGCGCCAGATCCACCACCTGATCAATTACATCCAGGGCGTCATGCACATCGGCCAACGCGACATCGCCTGGGTGCGCATCAGCAAGGCCGCCATCGACAAAGGCTTTACCCTCAAAGACATCGGGGTGGTGCTGCACGCCAAGTTCCATCAGGATTTCGGCAAGATCCTGGACAAGGTCCAGGTGACCCTGATGACCAAAAAGGAGGATGTGGATAAACTCACCAAGTGGGCCCGCTCCGAGTACAAGACCCGCGACGAGCGTGTGGAAAAGATGACCGACGAGGATGTGGAGACCTACTACTCCTGCACCCTGTGCCAGTCCTTCGCCCCCAGTCACGTCTGCACAGTGAGTCCCGAGCGAACCGGCCTGTGCGGCGCCTACAACTGGATGGACTGCAAGGCCTCCTTCGAGATCAACCCCACCGGCCCCAACCAGCCGATTGAAAAGGGCGAGTGCCTCGACCCGAAGCTGGGCCAGTGGAAGGGCGTCAACGATTTCATCTATAAAGCCTCGCGCGGCGCCATATCGCACTATAACTTCTACTCGCTGGTGATCGATCCAATGACCACCTGCGGCTGCTGCGAGGCCATCGCCGCCATGCTGCCCTCGTGCAACGGGGTCATGACGGTCAACCGTGACTACAGCGGGGAGACCCCCTGCGGCATGAAGTTCACCACCCTGGCCGGCGTCATGGGCGGTGGGGCCTCTTCGCCCGGATTCGTCGGTCACTCCAAGTTCAATATCACCCAGAAAAAGTTCATCAAGGGGGACGGCGGACTGGGTCGGATGGTCTGGATGCCCAAAAGCCTCAAAGAGGAGATCAAGGAGCGTCTGGACAAAGCCGGCCAGGAAATGGGCATTCCCAACTTTTATGACATGATCGCCGATGAAACGGTAGGCGTCACCGAGGAGGAAATACTGCCCTTCCTCCAGGAGAAAGGCCACCCGGCCCTGGCCATGGACCCGATCATCGGGTAAAAAGCGCGACGGCGGGGCCGGCGGCAACGCCGGCCCCGCTTCTACCGACCAACCGATTCCCCGGCCCTTTCGAGCGGGCGAATTGCCCATACAGACAAGGAGAACAGTATGGCATTAACCGGTATTCAGATTTTCAAACTCCTGCCCAAAACCAACTGCAAGGAATGCGGCGTGCCCACCTGCCTGGCCTTTGCCATGAACCTGGCCTCCGGCAAAGCCGAACTGGACAGCTGCCCCTACGTCTCCGAGGAAGCGCGTGAAAAACTCTCCGCTGCCTCGGCGCCGCCCATCCGTCCGGTCGTGATCGGCAAAGGGGTGCGCAAAGCGACCAGCGGCGGTGAAACCGTTCAATACCGCCATGAAAAGACCTTTTACAACCCGACTCTGCTGGCAGTCCAGGTGGGAAGTGATGTTGCCGCTGCAGACCTGCAAGCCAAGCTCACGGCGTGGAACGCCTTTCAGTTCGAGCGGGTGGGGCTGAACTTGCGACCGGAGCTGGTCGCCGTCAAAGATGTCGACGGCAATGCCAAGGCCTTTGCCGCCGTGGCCAAACAGGTGGCTGAAACCTCGGAGTTCAACCTGATTCTGCTGACCGAAGACCCCGCAGTGATGAAGGCCGGCGTAGCCGCCTGTGGTTTCAAGCGACCGCTGATGTACGCAGCCACTGAGGCCAATGCCGACGCATTCGGCGCCATTGCCAAGGAGAACGACCTGCCCTTGGCCATCAAAGCCGATTCCATCGACGGTCTGACCGCCCTGTCCGACAAGCTGACCGCAATGGGCCTCAAGGACCTGGTACTGGACCCCGGATCGCGCGAGCCCAAACAATGCCATCAGGACATGATCGCCATCCGCCGAGCGGCCCTGAAGAACAGCAACCGTGCCGTTGGATTCCCGACCATCGCCTTTCCCTGTGAAATGGCATCCAACCTGGATGTGGAAACCATGCTGGCCGCCATGTTTGTAGCCAAATACGGCAGCATCGTCGTCATGTCCGACTTTGCCGGCGAAGGCCTGTTCCCACTGCTGCTGCAACGCCTGAACATCTTCACCGACCCGCAGCGACCCATGACCGTCACCGAAGGCATCTACCCGATCAACAATCCCGACGAAAACTCGCGGGTGCTGGTGACCACCAACTTTGCGCTGACTTACTTTATCGTATCCGGTGAAATCGAAGCCAGCAAGGTGCCGACCTGGCTGCTGATCAAGGATTCGGAAGGGCTCTCGGTTCTCACTGCCTGGGCCGCCGGTAAATTTGCCGGTGACGACGTGGGCATATTTGTTAAAAAAAGCGGTATCAAGGACAAAATCAACCATCAGGAACTGGTCATTCCCGGTTATGCCGCCTCGATCGTGGGCGACGTGGAAGAAGAACTGCCCGGCTGGACCATCACCGTGGGTCCCCGGGAAGCCGCACACATCCCCGGATTCCTCAGGGCGGCATAACCGCAATGTGATCCGACGACCGGGGCGGGCGCAGGTTAATCCGCCCCGACCGTCGTTTCCTGGCCGGCTTGCCGGCCATCATGTTGACAATAGCGTCATCCATGGCTGCAAGACCGGCCGGAGCATGATGCCGCGAAAAAGAAAGGAAGGGAGTATGTTACTGATCGGCGAAAGTCTGAATGTCATCTCCACGAAGATCGGCCGCGCCTTCAAAGAGCGCGATCCCAAGCCGATCCAGGAAGAGGCCTTGTTCCAAAAAGAGAAGGGCATGGATTACATCGACATCAACTTAGGTCCGGCCAAAAAAGACGGCCACGAATTGATGCCGTGGGTGGTCCAGGTGGTCCAGGAGGTCGTTCCGGATCTGCCCCTGGCCCTGGACACCTCCAACATCGACGCTATCGAAGCGGCACTCAAAGTAATCAAGCCGACACCCAGCGGGACCGCACATATCGTCAACTCGATCATGTGCCGGCCGGAGCGCTATGAACGCATGGTGCCCCTGGCGGCGCAGTACAACGCCGACTTCATCGCCCTGATGTGGGGCCCGGATGGGCTGCCGCGCGATGAAAACGAACGCGCCGCGCTGTGTGTCGAACTGCTCTATTTCGCCAACGAGGCCGGCATCCCCAACGAAAAGATCTGGGTTGACGGCATCGTAACACCGGTCAACATCCAGCAGCCCCAGCTTATCAGCCTCATGGAGTTCCAGAAAATGATTCCGGATATGTCCCCGGGCGCCCAAAGCACCTGCGGCCTCTCGAACATCTCCAACGGACCGCCCGAGCACCTGCGCCCCATCCTCAACCAGACTTACATGGTCATGCTGCAAAAATGCGGCATGGTGTCGGTCATCTCCGACCCGCGCGACGAACAGCTTACCGCCATCGCCAAAGGTCAGCGCCAGGACATTGTGGACCTGATCTACGGCATCGTGGACGGCACTGAACCGGACCGGTCCGGCCTCTCCAAGGAGATGCTGGACTACGCCAAAACCGTGGATGTCATTCTCGGAAAGACCCTCTACTCCGACTCGTGGTTGGAGATCTGACCCGATCCACCGATGCGCATAAAAAAAGGGCTCCTTCCGCCTGGGGGGGGCCCTTTTTGTTTTCCGCGACCACTTAGTGCCCGGGCATGCGAGCCTTTATGGAATGCTCCGATACCGCTCGGGTGCGGTCGGAAAAAAGCTTGGCGCAGGTAGCGCAGTAGGCGTGGGTCTCTTTAACATGGGGATGGGGGGCGGTGCGACGCTCGATGTAGTCCCTGAAACGGGTGGTGGCAAACCAGCGCCCGCAGCCCTCACAGCGCTCCAGGGGGTGTCTGCCGATCAGCTGGTCCCGGATCATCACCGTACGAACGTTCTCACGATCCTCCACCCGGATCGCGTCGGTTGGACAGATATTGGCACAGGTGCCGCACCCGATACAGCGGTCTGCTAAGGGCATGACAAAGGCGATGCCGTCGATGGTCTCCATTTTCAAGGCATTGGCGCCGACAATCTCCTTGCAGACCCGGATGCATAACCGGCAACGGACGCAGCCGTCCGGCGGCGGGCCCAGGTCAACGCCGTGATCCATGGCCATCTGGCGCAGCCGTGTCGACTGGGGTGCCATGCGCAACAAATTTTTAAAGGCCCGGACGCGGGCAGCCTCGACAATGGGACCGCCGGTTTTGATTTCCAGCCCTTCCGAAACTTTAAGAATGCACGACAGCATGGCGATCTGCCGGCCGGTGGTCCGCCCGCTCACTTCCACCGCGCACAGTTTACACGATCCAGAAGGTTTCAAGGCCGGATGGTAACACAAGGTCGGGATCTCGATCTGGTTTTCCCGGGCGACCTGGAGAGCCGTCCGCCCCTGTTGAGCCAGGCATCGTTTACCATCAATCGTCATCGCAATCATGTCTCAATCCTTTACGGCATCCTGAAGATCGGTGATGTACTCTTGAAGGTAGTGCAGCTCGGCGGTCAATTGGCCCACGTGGTGTTTGACCAGATCAGAAATGGAAAGCATGCCGATAATCCGCTGCGCGTCCACCACCGGCAGATGACGAATATCCGCCTGGATCATCATGGCCATGGCGCTGCTCACCCGGTCGTCGGGCCGGGCCACAATCAATTTTTCAGTCATGGCCCCCTTCAGGGGTATTTCCCGAAAGTGGCGCTCAGGCCGGGCAACGTGGCAACACAGGACGTCCCGCTCGCTAAAGATGCCCACCGGGACCTCACCGTCCAGGACGACCAGTGCGGAGACGTGTTGCTCGATCATCCGGGCGATGGCATCCGCGACGGTCTTGGTTGCCGAGATGGTGTGAACCACCTGGCGCTGCTGTTGCATCACATCCTGAAGGCGCATGCGTCTCCCGGGCATCTACTGGTTAGACCACGCCACCTCAGCTGTCGAGGGCTCTCAAACAGTCCTGGGGGAGACGGTGGGTGCCTTTCCCCTCCAGACTCACCTCGACCAGGGCGTCCGGGTCGTTGATGGCGGTATCCGGGTCGGTGATTATACCGTGAAGACCGATGAACCGGTCCATGTAAGCTTCCCAGCTCTCATCCCGGCTCTTTTGGAAGACTTCAACTTTCTGGCCCCTTCGAAAAACCATGGTATTCTCCTGTTCGGATACCCACCAAAACAGATAAACCTCAATAAAGAACAAGGTCGTAAGGAAATTCCAAACAATAAATCCCAAATATCAAATAAATTCCAACCTTCAATGACCAAAGCGCAAACAGGATCCTTGCATTGCTTCCATATGGTTTGGAATTTGAAATTTTGGGTATTGTGATTTGTTTGTTATTTGCATTTTGAATATTGTGATTTTTGCATCCAAATCTTTTATGGCTGATATAGATGTTACCAGAGAGATAATCAACTGCAACCAGCCCGATACAAAATTATACCGGCAGCGTATTCACGTTAAACCGGGCGGTTCGGGTCCGGGAGCAGTCGCCACAAACGAGAACCCCATCGGGAGTCGGCGCCACCGATTTCGTACGCTTGCGGATATAATCGAGGTACTTCATGGGCCCCATGGCCTTGCCGCATTCACTGCAGAATACCAGGCGCTGGCGGTTGAGGATCGTACCGCACAGACTCAGCAGCCGCTCGTCACCCCGATCCTCGATGCGCATGGCACCGGTGGGGCAGTTGGCCGCGCAGGCCCCGCAGGCAATGCAGCGTTCCTCGGTCACCCGCAGATCAGTCAAGCCGGGTTGGTCGAAATCCAGGTAGCCCAATTCCAGGGCGCTGATGTCCATCTGGTCCCGGCAGACCGCCACACACCGTCCGCAGCGGCGACAGATGTCACAGCGCAGGCAGCGCCGGGCCTCCTCGCGTACCATGTTTTCCGTGTAACCCAATTCCACCTGTTGGAAGGTGGTCCGGCGGCGGTCCAGATTCAACATCTCCATGATAGGCCGCTTGATGACGGTTTTGGTACTGGCCGGCACCTCGATACAGGCTTCGCGGCGCCGTCGAACCGGCACCGGCGGCATCTGGGGCTGGGGTATGCCCAGCAGATAGCGGTCAATGGCTTCGGCGGCCCGCTTGCCACCGCCAATGGCTTCAATTACCGTAGCCGGTCCGGTCACGGCGTCACCGGCGGCGAATATGTCTTCAATGGCGGTCTGCATGGTGACCATGTTGACATCGATGGTTCCGCGCCGGGTCCACGCCATCGTTTTCAATTCGCCCAGGCACTGCTGGTCCACTTTCTGGCCGATTGCACTGACCACCACGTCCGCCTCCATCGTATACTCGCTGCCCAGAACCGGAACAGGCACCATGCGGCTGCTGCCCTCCCGCTGAACCAACTGGGCTCGGACACAGCTCAGCCCGGCGATCCGGTCGTCCTTACCGATTATCTTGGCCGGTATGGTCAGGAAGGAGAAGCGCACGCCCTCCTCCTCGGCCTGATCCACCTCTTCCTCGTCGGCCGGCATTTCGTGACGGGTGCGGCGATAGGCAATGGTCACCTCCGGGCAGCCCAGGCGCAGACAGGTCCGAGCGGCATCGATGGCCACGTTGCCCCCCCCGACCACCACCACCCGTTTTCCGGGCAGCCGGCGATCACCGAGGGCCACCCGGCGCAGCAGATCGATGGCTTCCACGGTCTGGGGAAAGTCCGCTTCGCCCGGGATGCCCAGCCGGTAGGCTTTGTGGGCCCCGATGGCAAAGAAAAACGCATCGTAGCCCGTAGCCTTCAATTCGGCCAAGCTCACATCCTCACCAAAACGGGTATTGAAGGCAAAAGTGATCCCCAGATCCTCCAACATGGCCACTTCGCGGTCAATCACCTCTCGCGGCAGCCGGTAACGGGGGATCCCCACCATAATCATACCGCCCGCCGAGGGCAGAGACTCGATCACATGGACCCCGTACCCTTTCAGAGCCAGGTAGTAGGCGGCGCTCAGGCCGCCGGGGCCGGCTCCGATCACACACACCCGTTTCCCTTTAGACGGCTCCTTGGGGGGGTTTCCATAGCTCCCCTCGGACATGGCCCGTTCAGCGGCAAAAGCTTTCAAAAATTTGATCGAGACCGGGGTGTCCATGCGGCCGCGCACACACATGAACTCGCAGGGTCGGGTGCACACCAGGCCGCAGACCCAGGGGAAGGGGTTGTCGCGTCGGATCACTTCGATGGCCTCGGCATCTCTGCCCTGGCCGATGAGGGTCACGTAGGTGGGCACATCAATACCCGCTGGGCAGGCCATCTGGCACGGTGCCGGCGTCAGCCATTCGCAGCTTTCGGTCGGGCAGTTGTGGGTCTCGACATGGCTGGCAAAAACTTCGGCATGGGTCTGCAGGGTCTGCCGCAGATGCTCTCCCAGGCGGTGCCCGTCGGGCTCATTGACATCCTGGAGCAGATCCCCGATCAACTCGTGCACCGCCGGCAGATGGTCATGACCGGCGCGCCCCCAGGCGACGTCCTCGAAGAGACTTAGAATTTCCTCGGCGATGCGTCGGCTTCGGGGTTGCTTCAGCCCACCCCCGCTGATAATATCATCGATAAAGTGGATGCTCTCCGTAACCGGGCATTGATGGTTCGTCATGCATGACCTCTTGATCACCCGCGAGTCCGCCCCCGCTGCTCAGGCCAGCGCCGGCTCACCCCCCCACAGGAAACGCGAGCGGGATTTTCCCCGCAGCCGGCCAGGGGAATCCGGGGAAAAGGGTTTGGGTGCCTGTAGCGTCGGTAACTGGAAAACGCCGCGCCCGCCGGCTGGGCCATTAAAATGCGCAGTGCTCCGGTGATGCCACCGCCTGGGCATGCCGTTCGCGGCGGATCTGGGTGATCTCTTCCACCTTGCCGAATTTCAGACAATGGGTGGTGCAGATAGTGACACACGCCGGTTTCAGGCCCTGATCGACCCGGTCCTTGCAATAGTCGCACTTGACCACCTTGCCCGTTTCCGGGTTCCACTGGGGAGCGCCCCAGGGACAGGCGGAGACGCAGGTTTTGCATCCGACGCACAAGCTATGGTCCACAAAAACAATCCCGTCGGTACTGCGCTGTTGCATGGCACCGGTGGGACAGGCGGCCACGCACCACGGGTTTTCACAATGAAAGCAGGGCATGAATATATAGGCGGCCCGGGGCAGTCCGCCGATCATTTTCGGGCCCACCGGAATGATCTGGCACAGTCGGGGGCCGACGGGAAGGTTTTTATTGGCCTTGCACTGTATTTCACAGGCATGGCACCCGATACATTTCTTGGTATCCTGAAACAGATAGTATTGGCTCATAATCCTCGCATCCTGTTGAAACCCGCCGCTATCAAGTTGCAGCGGCGGCCACGGGTGGGTAATCGATCCTTCAGGCGGCCTTCACCTTAACAAAGGTATCATGATAGGCAGGGCTTCCCCCCACCTTATCGAAAATATTCTCCTGGAGGGCGGCATCGCTGACACCCCGGTTGTAGGAGCGCTCGGCGCGCTGGGCCTGGTGGCCGAAGCCGTGCAGCAAAAAGACGCACTCGGGGTGGATCAGGTCGGTAACAAATGCCCGCATCGTTCCGCGGTGCCGGCTGGAGGCGATTTCGACCATGGAACGGTCGGCAATGCCCAGCCGGGCGGCTTGTTGGTTGTTGATCCACAGCCGGTTCTCCCCGCACAGCTCGTTGAGGTATTCCACATTCTGGGTGGATACGTGGGTATGCAGGGCCGCCCGGCCGGTGACCAGTCGAAACTGACCCGCTTCGGGGGCGGGCATCGATTCGTAGGCCGGGAAGGACTTGAAGCCAACATCCTCCAGGAGTGAGGACTTGAACTCTATTTTCTTGGACGGGGTTTTGAGCTTGAGGCCGTCCATCCGATCCCAGAATATCTGATTTTTGCCGTAGGCCACGAAACCTTTGGCATCGAAATCTTGCGAGGTGAACCCCGTTCCCTCCAGCTGCCAGTCCACCAGCTCATCCATATTCTCATAGGGGAAGCAGTGGCCGGTTCCGATACGATCGGCGATCTGCTTGAGAATCATGGCCCCCTCCCGGGTGTCGTAGCGAGGCGGAACCGCCTGACGCCGCAAAAACATCTGGGGTTTGAGACCGTTGGCCTGCTGGATGCAGTCGGTGCGCTCCAGGTAGGTCGATTCGGGCAGGATCACGTCGCTGTACCAGGCGATATCACTGTAGTTGATGTCGATGGTGACGATGAGGTCCAGCTGGTCCAGGGCCTGACGGGTCAACGCGGTGTCGGCAATCGACATGAGCGGTTCAAAGCGAAAATTCAACAGCGCCTTGATGGGATAGGGATCGGCGTTCATGATGGCATGGGGCAGTCGGTGGGGTACGCCGTGAGCCGGGTCGGGCAGCGGGAAATCAGCCGTGCCGACCTTGTCAAAGCGCGGCACCTCGATCTTGGGAAACTCCTGATCCACCAACTTGCGCGCTGCCTTACCGCCAGCCTCGCCGGGACCTTTTTTGAAAAAGATGCCGCCTTTGGTCTCGATGGACCCCATCAGGGCGTTGAGCATCAGAATCGACCGCCGGAAGTAGATCTCGTTGGTGTGGCTGGCGCCCCGATAGCCGTAGTGGAACGCCACCGCCGGCCGGTCCTTGGCCAGTTCGCGGGCCAAGGAAACGATTTCCGCCGCAACAATCCCGGTTTCGGTTTCAGCCCACTGGGGCGTGTAGGGTTCAACGAAATCCTGCAGTTCAGCCAGGCCGTGCACCCAGCGGTCCACAAAGGCGGCATCGTAAAGCCGTTCGTCCAGAATCACATGCATCAGGGCGTAATTGAGCGCCAGATCGGTACCGGGCCGAACCATCCAGTAGCGGTGGGCCTTGGTGGCGGTGATCGAGACCCGGGGATCGATGTAGGTCATCTTGGCGCCGTCTTCCATGGCCGCCATGAGGTTGTTGACCTCCTTGACGGAAATGGCTTCGAAAATGTTGCGGCCGTAGAGCACAATGTGGCGGGTGTTGCGGTAATCGACGCCGATCTGACCGTCATTAAGGCCGAACAGCGAGCGGCAGGCGGTGTTGACCGACCCCTTGCACAGAGCGTCATGGGTGAAATGGTTGGGCGAGCCGATGGCTTTCAAAAAGGTCTTGCTCACATGGGTGGCCAGCTGGGTCCGCTCACCCAGAACGACGCTGTGGCCACCGTGCTGGTCGATGATGGTTTTGAGTTTGCCGCCCACGTAGTCCAGGGCCTCGTCCCACCCGGCTTTGCGCCAGTTGCCCGACCCGCGGTCACCCACACGGATCATCGGGCTCTGCACCCGCTGGCGGTCGTAAAGCAGCGACGTACCGGCAGCCCCACGGGGGCAGAGACTGCCTTCCATACCCGCCACGTGCGGATTACCCTCAATCCAGGTCACCTGGCCGTCCTTGACCGTGACCTTGATGGGGCAACGGATCGAGCACATAAAACAGAGACTGTAGACTTCTTTTTCCATGGATTCCTCCAGCACAGTGAACCGCCAAGCGGCTTAAAGAGGCCTTCGATTGGGCAGCGCCTCCAGCAGACAGCACCACAAACCCACCACACGCCCGGCCACTCGAGATTGGGTAACCAAACCTAGCAAAGCAAAGCAGGGTTCGAGGTCAATGCAAAGAACACGGACAAGGCCCTCGAACCCCCATCCCCAAGGATCGGGGTTCTGCGGCCTGATGGGACAAACCATAACCGGTTCTGCAATAACGCTATCGAAAGGGCTTGTCAACAACTGGGTTGCCGCCGGGTGTTACCGGGGTTGAGGCAGGGTGAATCGGCGGGGTCAGGCGGCCAGGCCCGCACGGCAAACACCGAACGGCTCTGAATCCTGAACCGTTGCCATCCGTGAAAACCACCCCTGCAGGAAGGGGACGGGGTGTTTCACCCATCCCCTCCCTCTGGGATCACTGAATGGTGATCTGTTTCGGTTTGCTGGATGCGGGTTTGGGAATGTGGAGTTTGAGCACCCCGTCTTTGTACTCGGCCTTGATCTGCTCGGAGTCGGTTTCCACCGGCAAGGTAAAGGATCGTTCGAACCTGCCATATGAGCGTTCACGCATATAGTAGTTTTCCTCCGTCACCTCGTTGTCGGATGAGCGCTGCCCTTTCAACGTCAGCACGCGGCCGCTGACATCGATGGAGATTTGATCCTTCTCCACGCCGGGCAGTTCGGCTTTCATGACAATGCGATCCTCCTCCTCGAAGATGTCCACCTTGGGATTCCAGCCCCGGGTGAGATCGGCACGTGCCCCTTTGAAGAGATCGCCGCAGAAATCATCGAACATATGGTCCATCTGTCGCCTGAAAAGGCCCATGTTTCTGGTTGGGTTGAATCTGACAAGTTCCATCGTTGTTCCTCCTATTGCAATGGTTGGTTGATCGCAGCGCTCGTTTGACAAAAAAATAGGGCCAGATGGGTTCTTGTCAATACTTTTTAATAATATTACTTTTTTATTATAAAATTTTAAGTAATTTTACTGCGCCGCTGCAAGGGCGGCCAAACCGACCGCGACTTGCAATTGGCGACCAATTTGTCCACAATGCATATCGGGTTGGGGCACTGCCATCCCCACTGTCACCAAATGATTGATTCCTAAAGGAGCGCTGCCATGTGCGACATCAATGTCTTTATCATCAAAAACGGGGCCCAGGAAAAGGTTCTGGAGAATGTGGATCTCATCGAGGAGGTTGCCGACGGCATGCGCCTGGTTAACATTTTTGGCGAGGAGCGAACCCTCGCGGCCAGAATGGTTCGCTTCGACAACAGTTCCAAGCAAATGGTTTTTCAAGAGTAGGTCTGCTTGCGGCGCTGACGGTCCCGCATCAATCGTAGGCCTCGACAAACAGTCTCGAATCACTGAACTTTTCGTCGATGACCCGGGTGACGTCCCGGATCATGGCCGGCCGACCGCACAGGTAAAAATCAAAAACCCCGGGTCGCAGTTCACTGTTCAGGTAGCGGGTAACGCGGCCGGAAAAGGTCGGAGCCAGATCAGGCCCAGCTTCGACAGGCCGGCTGATACAGGCAACATACCCACGCAACCTGGACTGCAGAAGCGAGCGGTAGATCAACTCGCCGGGGGCGCGGACGCCATGCAACAGGAGTGCATCTTGCACCCCGCTGCGAGCAAAGGCCACAAATGGGGCGACGCCGGTTCCCGTGGCCACGAACACGGCCGGATTGGCCGACCCTTGGAACGCAAAATATCCCTGGGGCCCGCAAAGCTGAAAAGCCGTGCCGATGTCGGCCCTTAGAATGTCACGCGAAAAGCGCCCCTGATCCACCAGGGCAATGCAAAAATCGATGGTCGCCGCCTCCGGGCTTGAAACCAGGGTGTAGTCTCGCTCGTAGCCATCCATCACAAACCGCAGGAACTGGCCGGGAACAAATGTCAAACCGGCCGGGCGCGCCAGCCGCAGTTCAAGAATCCCGGGAGCCAACCAGCGCCGGGTCATCAGATGCGCGGTGAAACACCCGCTGCCCGTTAGCGTTTCCACGCCAACTCACCCTGCCCATGCAGATGATTGCAGTAGCGGGCAACCACAAAAAGATAATCGGAGAGCCGGTTAAGGAACACCAGGATCGGTTGCATGGTTGCAGAGGGCTCAGCTGAGCCCCACTCGCCGGTAAGCAGTTCAACGACGCGTCGTTCCGTGCGCCGACAGACCGTGCGCGCCATATGGGCCAGGCAAGCGGTCAGGTGCCCCCCCGGCAGAATAAACTGTCTCAGCTCCGGCAGGTCGGCGCTCATTCGGTCGATGGCCGCTTCGAGGGTTTTGGACGGCTGCGTGGTAAAGGGCGGTAAAAACCGGATCGAGGCGGCCCCCGGCGTGGTGGCCAGCCAGGCCCCGGCGGTGAGCAGGTCTGCCTGAACGGCTCGGAGCTCATCCTGCAACGCCGGTTGACCGTCATCCATGGCCGCGACCACCGCACCGATAACGGAATTCAGTTCGTCCAAATCGCCGAAGGCCTCGATGCGGGGGTTGCTTTTGAAGACCCGCTCACCACTGAAAAGGCTGGTTTTGCCCCGATCCCCGCTGCCGGTATAGATGGTCATGCCCCTCTCTCTCCCTGTGTGCCGGATGACGGATCGCCACCCCGTTCGCTCCCACGGCCGTGGAGCCTCCGCCCCGCCACCCAAAACCAAACCAGGCTCATGGTCTGAAGGATCAATATGAGTGAAAAAGCGGTCTGATAGCCGACCAGGGCATAGCTCCCATCGACCCCGACCGGCCAGATTCCAATGATGGCACCGACAGCCCACTGAACCGCGAAGGCGGCGATGAACACCAGCAAATTGACGGCGGTTGTCACCCGGCCGGACAAATGAACCGGAAATTGCTGCGAAAGCGCCGCATAGGAGATAATGCCCGATGTGCCGAAAAAGCCGAACACCACCCACAACTGCAGAGCCCAGTGCACCGGCCCCAACAGAATCATCATTTGGGCAAGCATGAAGAGCCCCATTCCCATAACTGCAGTGGAACGCACGCTGACGCCCGACCGGTTCAGCCGCTCGGCCAGCCAACCCAGTACAATGAATCCAGCAATCATGGCAACGGCAATGCAGAACAGCACGTGGGCTACCGCCAAGCGTTCCAGCCCGGCTACATCCTTGAGCCAAGGGCCTGTCCAAAGGCCCTGCACGGAGAGGAACGCGGCCTGGGAAAAGGTGGTCAGTGGCGCGGTACGCCAAAATTCAGGGCTGGTAAAAACGGTGCCGACTCCGTGTAACTGCCGGTTCAGGCTTTCAACCCCAGCACCGGCCGGCTTCTCAGGAACCACCGTAAAGACAGCCGCGGCCACGATCAGGGTGATCACGGCCAGGGCCAGAAAGAGCCCGCGCCAATCGGTTACCCGCAGTGTCGCCTCCACCGGTGCTGTGGCCGCCAGGGCCCCCAAACCGCCGGCGGCCATTTGAAAGCCGTTGATCAGAGGCCATTTCTGCCTGGGAAACCAAAGGGCATAGGCCTTAAAGGCCGCCATCAGGCAGGCCGAAACGCCAAACCCGATCAAGGCCCGGGCGGCCACCAGACCGGTCAACGTCTCTGATCGGGAAAACAGGTACGCCCCGAATGCGGCAAAAATCAGCAGCGCGGCTTCCATGCGCCGGGGGCCGAAGCGGTCCAGCAACACGCCTAAAGGTAGCTGCGATGAAGCGAAGGCGATGAAGTAGGTGGCTGTCAGCAGGCCCAGGGCCGACGGGCCGATATCAAGCTCGCTCACCAGGTTCGGAGCGATCACCGCATTGACCACCCGATAGAGGTAGGAGAGAAAATAACCGGCGGCAAAAGGAACGAACACGCGCAGCGCGTTGGGGATGGAGGCGTTCATCGATTCCGACCTTGCAATTGCCGGCAGCCGGACCGGATATGAATCGCTCTCGCCTGGTAACGGTCCCCATGGCAGGTCGCTGTTGCCTCGGGGACGGCTCCGGAATTCCCGTCTGGCAGGATTCCCAGCTACTTGGTTCCGAAAATTTTGTCCCCGGCATCGCCCAGGCCCGGCAGGATATAACCCCTGTCATTGAGCTTTTTATCGATGGCCGCCACGTATACATCCACATCGGGGTGACAGGCCTGCAGACGCCTGAGCCCTTCGGGCGCAGCCACCAGAAAGAGCCCCCGGATCTGCCGGCATCCGGAAGCTTTCAACAGGTCGATAGTGGCTACCAGGGTACCGCCGGTGGCCAGCATGGGGTCCAGTATCAGGGCGATCCTATCGGCAATGGTGCCGGTCAATTTGACATAGTACTGCACCGGCTGCAGGGTCTCTTCGTTGCGATACAAACCCACCACGCTCACCCGGGCCGAGGGAATCAGGTTCAGCACGCCGTCCATCATCCCCAGACCCGCACGCAGAATCGGCACCACGGTGATCTTTTTGCCCTTGATGTGTTCAACCTGCACCTCACCCGCCCAACCCTGAATGGCCAAGGTTTCGGTCTCCAGGTCCTTGGTGGCTTCATAGGTGAGCAGGGTGGCCAGTTCATTGGCCAACTCCCTGAAAAGCTTGGTACAAACATCATGCCCCCGCATGAGGCCGATTTTGTGTCGGATCAACGGGTGGTCCACCAGATGGACAGGCACAGGCACTCCCAATCAGAACCGGCAAGCGATCGCCGGAGATAACTGTTGCTGACAGGCGGTACAGCAGGCCATCAAAACTCACCCAGCGGTCGGCTGAAGGTGAACTTGAACGGGTCGGCCACCAGATAGTCGAAGGCGGGTTGGGTGTTGCCGCCCAGTGCGGAAAAAGGCAACGATACGAGAAAAATGGCGCCTCCGATCACCGTGGCACAAAGGCCCAGTGGCCTGACGACCAGGGCGTCAGCGGCCATTTTTCCGGCAACGATATCCTCATCCTGATCCAGCCCTTGGGCCAAACAGGACGCGCAGGGCACCACAACCAGCGCCAAAACGGTCAGCAAACCGACCAGGCGTTTCAAAACAGCGTTCATACCGTCTCCTTTTCTTGATGGATGGTGAATTATGATCTCGCAATTGGAAGGGGTAGCCGCACAGTTCATTGCAACCAAGAACAACAACACCCCCCAAAACGATAGTTTTAAGCAAAAGTCATGCCAAGATTCGAATAATTTTGGCAGCGCAGGATAGGGTTGTATCACCCGACGCCCGCGGCTATAATGCGCCCAGTCTTTCGTCGATCAGCGGGCCAGGCGTCCGCAACATTATGAATTTCAAACTAAAAGATGCCGTGACCGCTGTCAAGCAAAATCAAAGGGATCACCATCGCCCCCTGGTTTCAGTGGCCGTGGTCGCGCCGGTTCACCAACCTTTCGCCTACAGTGTGCCACCCCATCTCGAACCGCAGGTTTGTCCGGGCAAGCGGGTGCTGGTGCCGTTGGGCAAACGCACTGTCACCGGATATGTGATCGGCCCGGCCACGGGCGGCGACCGGCCGAAAATCAAGCTGATCCTGGATGTGCTGGACGACAGCCCCCTCTTTCCGCACACCATGATCCCGTTTTTTGAATGGGTCGCCAACTACTATCTCTTCCCGCTGGGCCAGGTCATCAGCACCGCTCTGCCGGCCGGGCTGACCTTATGCGACGCGGCCATCCTGACCATCCTTGAGGCCGGTGTGCAGGCCGGGTCGTCAACGGCCCCGTCACCTGTGGAGAAGGCCGTTTTATCGACCCTGACCCGAGGGCCGAGCGGCATGAAGGCCCTGCAAAACCATCTTGGCCGACCCCTTGCGTGGGCCTTGATCCACCAGATGCAGCAGCGGGGATGGATCCGGGTCGATCGGCAATTCAAAGGCCGACGCATTCGCCCCAAAACCATCCGACACGTGACCGTGAAGGGAACCCCTTGCCCGGTGGGCCGACTCTCCCTGCAGCGCCAAACCGTCCGCCATCTTTTGGAAAGCCAAGGCGACCGCAGCGTTGCGGAACTGACGACCCACATTCACACCGCCCCGATACTGGTCCGAGCTATGGAGAAAGACGGGCAGGTCCGCACCTATGACAAGACGGTCTACCGCGATCCCTTCGGTGACCCCATTGATCGGGACACCCCGCCGCCGCTCACCCCCGAACAGCGTGACGCCCTCAATACAATGGCACCGCTGCTGGGGCAAGGGTTCAAAACGGTACTGCTGGCCGGCGTCACCGCCAGCGGAAAGACCGAAATCTACCTTCAGCTGACGCAACGAGCCCTGGAGCAAGGGCTCGCGGTGCTGGTGTTGGTCCCGGAAATCTCCCTCATATCCCAAATCGATCGCCGTTTTCGTGCCCGTTTTGGAGAAACGGTGGCCGTGCTCCACAGCGGGCTTTCCAGGGGGGAGCGCTACGACCAGTGGCTTCGCATCACCACTGCGCAGACCACGATCGCCATCGGCGCCCGATCTTGCATCTTCGCCCCTTTTGAGCAGATTGGGCTGATCATCGTAGACGAGGAGCACGACACGTCTTATAAACAGGAAGGCGGCCTGAACTACAACGCCAGGGACCTGGCCGTAGTCAGGGGCCGTCAGCACAACGCCCTGGTGATCCTGGGATCGGCGACCCCTTCGGTTCAGTCCTGGTACAACGTCAGCGTTGGGAAATATGACACGGCCCGACTCACCCGGCGCATCAACCAGCAGCCATTGCCGACCATCCAGACGGTGGACCTTTCCCACAGCCGCGATGACCGGGGCATCCGCCGCTTCATCACGCCCGAACTGCAGCAGGAAATTCAAAAAACCGTGGATGCCGGCAACCAGGCTATTATCTTTCTCAATCGCCGCGGTTTTTCAGCCTTTCCCATCTGCGCCGGGTGTGGCCAACCCCTTCGATGCAAGAACTGCGACATCTCCCTGACCCTGCACAAAAAGGCCAATGCCTTCCGCTGCCATTACTGCGGGTTTTCCAAAGCGGCGACAGCCGTCTGCCCCGGTTGCGGCTCCGACAAGCTCAGGCTGTTGGGTGTGGGAACCGAAAAAGTCCAGGAAGCCCTGGTACAGCTGTTCCCCGATGCCCGTGTGGCACGCATGGACCGGGACACCATGAGCCGAAAGGGCTCGATGGTGAGCCTGCTGAAAGAGTTGAAGCAGCGGCGCATCGACATTCTGGTGGGCACGCAAATGGTGGCCAAAGGGCACGACTTTCCGGGGATCACCCTGGTGGGCGTGATATGCGCCGACCTGGCCCTCAATTTCCCTGACTTCCGGGCCGGAGAGCGGACCTTTCAGCTGCTGGCCCAGGTGGCCGGGCGAGCCGGGCGTGGGGAACAACCCGGAACGGTGATTCTGCAGACCTTCAACCCGGACCATTTCACCATTCTGGCCGCCAAAGATCAGGATTTCATCGCCTTCTACAATCGGGAGATCGGCTTTCGCCAAACCCTGGGCTACCCGCCTTTCACCCGTATGATCGCCATTCGCATTTCCGGCAAGGACCCCAAGCTGGCCGCCGCATACGCCGCCTCAGTGGGGGCCATCAGTCGGGAAATGTTGACTTCGGGCGGGTCGTTGCATGGACAGGTCCAGGTGATGGGCCCTATCGAAGCACCCCTGTCGCGCATCGCCAACCACCACCGCTGGCAGATCCTGGTCAAAAGCCCCAACCCCACCCTGCTGCACCAGTTTGTCTATGACCTGACCCTGGGCCAGCGCGCCGTCCCCACCGGCAGACACATCAAGGTTACCGTCGACGTGGACCCTTTTTTTCTGATGTAGCGGCAACCACGCCGGACAGGATCCGGGAAAGGCAACGGCATCGACCATCGCAAAAGGAGTTCGACAGATGGAAAATCCGTTTAAAGTCATCGCCTTTGACTGCGACGGCGTCATGTTCGATTCCCGTGAAGCCAACCGGGCCTACTACAACCGCCTGTTGGCCCATTTTCAGCTGCCCGCCATGACTTCGGCGCAACTGGCTTACGCCCATATGCATACCGTGACTGAATCCTTGGAGCATCTGATCCGGGACGACGCCACTCGTCAGGCAGCCCATGCTTACCGCAGGACTTTGGGATACCACCCTTTTTTGAAGTATATGCAGATTGAGCCGGGTTTGGTGCCTTTGCTGAAAACCCTGCGGCCCCAATTTAAAACGGCGGTGGCCACCAACCGCACCGACACGATGGCCCACGTACTGTCAGCGCACCGCATTGACCACCTTTTCGACCTGGTGGTCTGCGCCTTGGATGTCCGTTTTCCCAAGCCTCACCCCGAGGGGCTTCACAAGGTGGTCGCTTACTTTTCGGTTTTACCCGCAGAGGTCATCTATGTGGGCGACTCCCAGGTCGACGAACAGGCGGCCAGGTCTGCCGGCATCCCTTTTGTGGCTTACCGCAACCCCGCCCTGACGGCCGACCACCACATCAGCCACCTGGTCGAAATCACCGGCCTGCTGGACCTGCCGCTGCCGGTACGGCCCGATTGTTGAGCCCCCGAAGCAATTTTGCCCACCCGCAACGGCCGGCACCCACCCGCCCTGCAGCCTGTCAAAGCCATGGTCTTGGGCCTGAAACCCTGGTTCGCACCCGCTCCCCCATTGACAGGCATTGCAAAATACCCTAAATTTTCAATACCGTCGGCTGGCACCGATCTCTTCTATCGCCCACTGTCATACCAAACGCCCTCGACCAGAGCCAACTGTGTCGCAGTGCAGCGAGGCAGGTTATGGATAGTGAAAAAATATTAAAGGGAAAGTGGGTCCTTGTCGTGGATGACGAGAAGGACATCCTCGAGACCATTTGCGAACTCCTGGAGATGTGCAAAATCGACACGGCCTCAACCTATGACGAAGCCAGGGTGCTCCTTGAAAAGAACCCGTATCACATCGCCATTTTGGACATCATGGGCGTTCGGGGATACGAACTGCTCGAAATTGCCATCCAACGTGACATTCCTGCCCTCATGCTCACCGCCCATGCGCTCACCCAAGAACACTTGAAGCAATCGGCACAAAAGGGCGCCTCCTTTTACACCCCCAAGGATGAGATCGCGAATATTGAGACCTACGTCGCCGACGTGCTGGAAGCCCGGGCAAAAAACCAAAACCCCTGGCAAAAGTGGTATGAGCGGCTAAGCGGGTTCTGCGACAGGCGTTTCGGGGTGCACTGGAAGGATCAGGACCCGGATTTCTGGGACCGTCTCATCAAGTATTGAAGCGCCCGGACCGAAGCCGTCGGTTGGTTAGGCCCCCCTCTCATCCCCGGTTGACCCGTGCTGGAGCAATAGCGGAATCAATGCTTTTTATGAGGCGGCGCCACGGCGGTGGACCCCGCAGGCGGCAGCCATAGCCGCCGCAGCCGCCACCGGGTGATCGGCGCGGGTGATGCAGCTGATCACGGCAACTCCGGCCGCCCCGTGGGCAAAGCAATCCCGTGCATTAGCCGGATGGATACCGCCGATGGCCACCGCCGGCAGGCGGGACCGCTCAGCCAGCTCCCGAAGCCCGGACAGCCCGTGGGCCGCCTTGGCATCGACCTTGGTCGTGGTGGAAAACGTCGGACCGGTGCCGATATAGTCACAGCAATCCAGATCGGTGTGCTCCAGTTCAGCCGGGGTGGTGATCGACACGCCGACGATGGCCTGCTGACCCATTATCCGCCTGGCCAGCCGGGGCGGTGTATCATCCTGGCCCACATGAACACCATCGGCCCCGACGGCCTTGGCCAGCAAGACATGGTCGTTGACGATAAAGGGCACCCGGTTTTCCCGGCAACAGCGACCAATGGCGACAACCTCGTCAAAGTCGTCGAGGTCAAAGGACTTGTGGCGGTATTGGATCATGGTGGCGCCGGCTGCAATGGTCAGGCGCACCTGATCGAGAGCGGGGAAGTCATCGGCGCCGTCGTCGGTGATGAAATAGAATCGCAGCGCGCGACGAATATCGGTTAAATGGGTCACTGTTTTCCACCGTTATGGCAATCGGTTCCCGCCGAACCGCTCCCCAGGGCCGGGTTCCCTGGTAAAACGCCGCTGCAGCGCCAGAAAGCGGCCCACGTACTCGGTTTCGAATCGAGCCAGGCCGGCCGTAATTTCATGAATCCCTTTTTCATGACGGCCGTTGTCGGTCTTTGAAAAAAATTTATCGGCATAGCAGATCAGCTGTTCTTCCACGGAAAGGGGCAACATATCCCGGACCGGGAAAGGAAACGGCTGCTGCGCGGCCTGACGGGCGCTGAGTCCCACCCCCACGTGACGTTCGCAGACCCGCCCATGCCGCCCGAGCCCCAGGTCATCAAGCATCGCACGCCCTTCAACCCCGTGGCACAGATAGGGCAGCCGCCCCGTGCACCCCAACTCCGGGCAGCGGGTCCGACCGATGCCGATGTCGTGAAGCATGGCCGCCTGAACCACAAATTCCCGATCCGCCTTCAACCACGGAGCCCGGTCGAGTACCTGCAGGGCTTTTCGGCCCACCAGCTCACCGTGGCGCAGCAACAGCTCCCGCGTGCGGCCGCCCACCGGGTAGAAACGGCCGATGATTCCCTGCGGGTCGATCCCCGGATGACGGCTATCCGCCACTGACCGCTGCCTTTCCCGACAGCAGCACCCCCTCGATAAAGGGGTCGAGGTTTCCGTCCAGCACACTGTTCACATTGCCCACCTCCAAACCGATGCGGTGATCCTTGACCAACTGGTAAGGGTGCAGCACATAGGATCGGATCTGGCTGCCCCAGCCGATCTCTTCCTTGCCATCGTGGATCTCTTGAAGCCGCTGGTCCTGCCGACGCTTTTCAGCCTCGTAAAGCCGCGCCCGGAGGACCTTCATGGCCATCTCCCGGTTGCGGTGCTGTGATTTTTCCTGCTGGCACTGGACGACGATGCCGCTGGGCAGATGGGTAATTCTTACGGCGCTGCTGGTTTTGTTCACATGCTGGCCGCCGGCGCCGCTGGCACGGAACACATCGATACGCAGGTCCTTTTCCTCTATGTCGATCTCGATCTCATTGTCCAGTTCAGGGTAGACAAAAACAGAGGCGAAGGAGGTGTGGCGCTTGCCGCTGGCGTTGTAAGGGGAAATCCTCACGAGCCGGTGCACGCCGCTCTCGGATTTGAGATAACCAAAGGCGTAGGGTCCGGTGGCGGTGAAGGTGACACTTTTGATCCCGGCCTCGTCGCCGGGTTGATAATCGATCACGCTGGCCTGGAAACCCTTGGCTTCCACCCATCGCAGGTACATGCGAAATAGCATCTCCGCCCAGTCCTGCGCCTCGGTACCACCGGCACCGGCATTGATGGAGAGGATGGCATTGTTGGGGTCATCATCGCCGTCGAGCATCATGTCCAAGTATAAGCGGTGCATGCGACGGCCCAAGGCGTGAATCTGGCCGGAAACTTCGGTCATGGCATCGGCATCGGCTTCCTCGGTGGCCAAATCCAGAAGGATCCCCGCGTCCTCGAGTTCTTTGTCAAGATTATGAACGGTGTCTAATCGCTGGCTGAGCAGGGACCGCTCCTTCAAAACGGCCGTGGTGGCGTCGGGGTGGTCCCAAAACCCATCCCGGGAGATTTCCGCCTCGATCTCCTGAAACCGTTTTTCCTGGGCGTCCAGGTCAAAGGTACTCCTTGAGCTGGTCAAGCTTCTGTTTCTGTTCTTTCAGTGTCTGTCTGGCTTCGGTACTCATGGTTGCTCTCCTTTTTTAAACCCGCCGGATAACCGATGATCACTCCGTTGGGAAATGGCTGACACGGTCGGGGCGGGCTCTGCCCGGTCGGTTTAGAATCATGGACCACCCCATCACCAGCGCCAGGGCCAGCAGGCAGGCCAGTGGCAACAGGTCGCCCAGTCGGGTGTAAACGGTCTTGGTGGTTAAAAGCGGTACCGCATGGATGACCACAGCATCTTCGAACAAGCCGGTGGATGCCACAACTCGCCCGCTGGGCGCCACGAATCCACTGATCCCCGTATTGGCTGCGCGTACCAAACTGCGCCGGTTTTCGACAGCCCGAAAGACCGTCATGGAAAAATGTTGATAGGCCGCGCCGGTTTTGCCGAACCAGGCGTCGTTGGTCAAGTTGACCAGCACCCCGGCACCCTTGTTGACCATGGACCGGGAAAGAGCCGGAAAAATGACCTCAAAGCAGATCTGCACACCGATGGGGGGGTGGCCGTCCAGCCAGGCCAGGGTCCGACCCCGCTCACCAGGTGAGAAGTCCCCTACCTGCGCCACCATCTTGCCGACAAAGGAGAGCAGGCGTTTAAGCGGCACATACTCGCCAAATGGCACCAGATGGACCTTGTCGTAGCGCCCGGTGACCCGGCCGTCCGGGGCCACCAGATAAGCGCTGTTGTAGTAGGCAAGGTCCCCCGGTTCCCCCTGGACCGTCGGACTTCCCAGCAGCAGATGAACCCCGGCCTGATCGACGGCGTCGGTGACCAGCCGGGTCAGGTTGGCGCTGGTCTGGAAATAGAACGGGGTCGCCGTTTCCGGCCACACCACCAAGTCCGGCCGGCTTTCAGCGGCCGACACGGTCAGGTCAACATACTTTTTGGTGGTCTGGATCTGAAATGCCGGATCCCATTTTCGGGCCTGGTCGATATTTCCCTGCACCACCGCCACACGCGGGGAAAAGGCGGCCGCCATGGCCGCATCCATGGCCCCGACCCGCGCCTTTCCGTAAAACAGAACCAGGCTCAGCACCACCAGGGGCAGCACGAGGGCCTGCAGCGCCACGCCCTTGTCCACCGGATGCCCGGCCCAGTGTTTGCCCGCCACAAACAGCAGCAACACGTAAACGGCGGCGTTGAACAGGACCACCACAAAAGAGACCCCGTACACCCCCAGAATATCTGCGACCTGGATAATGTACAACCAATTAAACTGCGAATACCCGACCAGGCCCCACGGGAACCCGGTCAACAAAAAGCTGCGCACATACTCCAAGGCCACCCATAGCGTCGGCGCAAGCAGCAACAGATGCCCGGGTTTTCGGCACAAACCAGCCAACAGGCACCCAAAAAGGGCCGGATAGAGGGCCAGGTAAGCGGCGAGCAGCACCAACAGAGAGATGCACTGCCACCATGGCAGGTATCCGTAAGTACGCATGGTAAACACCACCCAGTACAAAAGGGTCAGGTAGTGCGCCAAGCCGAAGACCATACCGATTCTGAACGCGTCCCTGGCAGTCGGGCCGCGCAACAGGACCAGCAGGGGCACCAGCGCCAGCCAGGCCAGTCCCGCAAGGCCCGTTTTGGGGAATGCCGCCGTCAACATACAGCCGCCGACAATGGCCGTCAGCCATTTCGATTTAACTGCGATGGCCATGTCAATCCTGTTGCCTGACCGCCCTATAACCGAGTGCGCGGCACGGATGGGTGAAAAACCGCCCCAGCCAGACCCGGGGGTACCGGGCCGAATCTTCAGACGCGACAATGTATTTCAAGGGCCCGGCCAAGTCAAGCCGGCACCAGCGGCAACGAACACTTGAATCGAGGTCATTTTCATGCTACCAGACAAGTCGTCTGTCACGGATGAACCAACCGAGCCCATTCTATTTAATGTCCATCCAGTAACGGGGAATTTAGGTCGCGATCAAGGCATGCGAAAAATTTTACCACAGGCATATAGGTGATATTCCGAGGATAAAATTTTGAGCATAACGCAGATATCGAGCGAAATAACCGTTTATGGATGGACATTTGACGACAACGGCTTTACCCACCACAGGAAAGACGGCTCATGCGAAACGGCCTTTCGGCGCTGGTTCTGGGCGCGCTTATCGTCGTCTTGGCTTCCCCGACGTATTCCCAAACCCCGGTCGCAGCGACCGAAACCGACCCTGCCAAATCGGGCTGGGCCGAGGCCGAATGGTCCCTTGCCGCCGGCTACCGCACCGACCAATTGAACTGGAGCATCGCCGGGAACCTGGAAGGGAACAGCCCCACCGTGCTCTCCGAGCTCTCCTGGTCCGATATCCGGATCCTTCAGCTCAAACTGGCCAATCGCACCGTTATCAAGGACCGCCTCTACGTGCGGGGCCACTTGGATTACGGAACCGTGCTCTCGGGCAGCAACCGGGACTCCGACTATGCCGGCGACAACCAAACCCGGGAATTTTCACGTTCCCTGAACGGGGTCGACGGCAACCACGTTTGGGATGGATCGGTCGGTATCGGCCCCCGATTCTCGTTTTTGGAATCGGCGCTGGTCATATGCCCCATGCTGGGCTATGCGGTGTCCGAACAGGACTTCAACATCGTCGACGGGTATCAGGCTTTTAGTGCCCCGCCGGGGACAACGCCCCTCGGGCCCATAGCCGGGCTCAACAGCCGCTACCAGACCCGCTGGGAAGGATTTTGGCTCGGTGTGGATCTGCTGTTTTCGATTCCCCTTGAGCAAGGGCCCTTTCCCGCCATGCAGATGGTCCTCAGCGGCGAGTTCCACCGGTTCGACTATGACGCCACGGCCACCTGGAATCTGCGCCAGGATTTCAGCCAACCGACCAGCTTTACCCATCAGGCCAGCGGCAGCGGTCTGGCGGCGGGGGCCACGATCCTGCTGGCACTCGACCCTCACTGGGGCGTCAACTTTGGAATGAACCTGAAAAAAATGAACGCCGACGCCGGGGTGGATCGGGTCTACTATACCGATGGAACCACCCGCAGCACCCGTCTCAACGAAGTCCGCTGGCGTGCATTCACGATCGAAGCCGGTGTGTCCTATCAATTCTGACGGGCTTGCCGCCGACGAACCCACCCTGCCGGTGAGCGCTTACCGACCCGAGCGCAGGCAGCCGGGGCACCGCGCTCCGCCACGCCTGGAGATGCTCCGGACCCTTGACCCGATTTTCAAATGAGGCGGCCCCCATGTTCAACGCCGAGGATCTTCTGGACATCGCCCTGCGACTGGAGCACAACGGCGAACAAATTTACCGCAATGCCAGGCGCCAAACCGCCGATGCCACTTTGCAAAGGCTCCTGGAGCAGATCGCCCGAGAAGAGAGCAGCCACGCCGACCGGTTCAGCGATCTGAAAAACCGCCTGCCATCAGGCGAGGATCACCACCTGGTGGCCGAGATGAGCCGGGCATTGGTCGAGGATGTGGTCAAAGGGCAGGCCTTTTCTCTGCAGGAGGTTGACTTTGCCCAAATCGACACCCCCCGTAAAATGGTCCGAACCTTTATCGGATTCGAAGAAGACACCATCGCTTTTTATGAAATGCTAGGCGCCTTCATCAGCGACCCCGCAATCGCCGGGCTTCTGGAAACGATCATCGCAGAGGAGCAACGGCACATCGACCAATTCCGCCAGTGGCTGTCGGAGCACTGAACCACCGCCACGGTCGGGTATTTAGGGCACGGCTCTGGACAACGCCGACACCGGCGCAAACCCCTGCCGGAGCCATCGCCGCTTCCCCCAAAAATCCGCCGCCAATTCCTTGACTTGGGAGGGGCTTCCCTCTATGTTAGACCGGTTTTGAAATTCGGGCTCAGGCCAGACGATAAGGGATCGCATATCAATGGACAGATCATCGGATCATAACCCACAATTGCTGTTGCTGGTGGCCGGCGCATATGGCGCCATCGGCACCACCCTCGCTGTCGCCGTCGCCGCCATGAACAGCACCCCTGAGGTGGTGATGTCGGCGCTGACCACGGCCGACAAATTCCCCTTTCTGGGTGCTTGCCCATCCGTCGCCATGGCCGGCTGGGACCCATCCGGGGGCGGCATCGGCGAAGCAATCGTCCGCCACGGCGTCATACCCGATGGGCTGTGGCGGCCCCAGGCATCCCATCTGGCGCAGATGTCCGTCTTTGACGCCCCCAACCCGACCCAGCCCGTTGCCGTCCAGGTCGAGCAGTTGCAGCGCGACATCCGGCGCAGCCGCGAACGTTACCCAGATGCCCGCCCCGTTCTGATCAACCTGCTCCCGGCGGCCTGCGACCTGCCCGACCCCTCGCGCTACACGGACCTGGACCGCATCATGGCCAAGCGCGGCCCAGGCACCCTGCCGGACCTTGCCTACGCGGCCGCTGCCATCGATGCCGGCATCCCGGTGGTCAACTTCACCCCCAACCACATAGAATTGCCGGCTATCTGCAGCCTGGCCGCCAGCCAGTCCGTCCCCATCGCCGGCCGCGACGGCAAAACCGGGCAGACCTATTTCAAGGTAGTCCTGGCATCCGCCCTGAAGGCGAGAGGGCTCTACGTTGATGGCTGGTACAGCCTCAACATCCTGGGAAACACCGACGGGTTGAATCTGATGGACCCGGATCACGCCTGCGGCAAACTCAATAACAAAACCCGTCTGCTGGACGATATCCTCGGATACCCGGTGGGCGAACGTTACGGTCGATCCACTCACAAGGTTCACATCGACTATTACCCGCCCCGTGGGGACGCCAAAGAGGCCTGGGACGTCATCGACATCACAGGCATTTTCGGCATGCCCATGAGCCTGCGTCTCAACCTGCAGGGTCGGGACTCGATTCTGGCCGCCCCCATGGCCCTTGATCTGGCCCGCTGGGCCGCAGCCCTTCAAATCGCCGGATTTTCCGGCCCGATTGCCGAACTCGGGTTCTTTTTCAAAAAACCGGTGGGAGACAACGCACCCTTGACGTTTCAGGATCAGCTGGCGGCTTTGACACGGCTCGAGGCCAGGATCGAGCGGCGCATCGATGAGCGAACTCGCAGCGATGGATAGCCGCCCGACGAAGAAAGGATGCCGATCATGGTTTTTGGCTACAGCACCAATGCCTTCGTAAACTATTCCCTGCTGGATTCTTTTCAAAAAATTGCCCGACTGGGCTTTGCCGGGGTGGAAATCATGTGTGATCAGCCCCACCTCTACCCGCCCCAATACGATCAGGACCAACTCATGCAAGTCCGGGCCACACTGGCGGCAAACGGCCTGAGACCCACCAACCTCAACAGCTTCACCCTCTTTGCCGTCGGCGACACCTACCTGCCCTCATGGATCGAACCGCAGCCCGAGCGCCGCCAAATACGCGTGGATCACACCCTGTCCTGCCTGGGGATCGCCGCCTTGCTCGGGTGCCGCAACATATCGATACCACCGGGGGGGCCGCTGCCGGCCAACATGACCCGCCGTGAGGCCCTGCGTTTGTTCCGCCGGGGCCTGGACCAGGTCATCCCCACCGCCGAGCGACTGGGGGTGCAGCTGCTGATTGAACCGGAACCCCATCTGCTCATGGAGCGCACAGCGGAAATCAAACCCTTTGTGACAGATCTCCAGGCATCGGCGGTCGGCATCAATTTTGACATCGGCCACTTTTTCTGTGCCGGTGAAGACCCGGCCGCCGCCTTTGAGGAGCTGTTCCCCTGGGTCGGCCACATTCACATCGAAGACATCGCCGCCACCCGTGAGCACAACCACCTCATCGCCGGGCACGGAGCTATCGATTTTGGCCCCATCTTTGCGGCCATGCGTCGGACCGGCTACGAACACGACATGAGCCTGGAACTTTACCCCTACACCGACCGCCCCGAGGAAGCCGGCAGGGAGAGTCTGACCCACCTGCTGCCGCTGCTCGAAGAGGCGGGCCTAATGGATTGATTCCCTCGGCACGGCCGGTTGCCGCCGACAGACATGCGGTTTTATCACCGCAGCGGTTGTCCGGCCGGCCCGCTCACGGCTGCAGCGCCTGGGAGATCAGATCCCACGCCTCTGCCGCAGTCTCGACATAATGGAAGCGGTCGAGATCCTCCGGGGCGATGGTGCCCTCCTCGACCAGGGTTTCAAAATGGATCACCCGCTGCCAGAAAGCCTTGCCGAAAATAAGAACCGGAAAGGGCTTGACCTTGCGGGTCTGGATCAGGGTCAAGGTCTCAAAAAGCTCGTCCAGGGTTCCAAAGCCGCCCGGAAAAACCACCAGCGCCTTGGCCCGCATCAGGAAATGCATCTTCCGAATGGCGAAATAGTGGAATTGAAAGCACAGTTCGGGGGTGATGTAGTCATTCGGTTTTTGTTCCATCGGAAGCACGATATTGAGCCCGATACTCGGAACACCGGCCTCGTGGGCACCGCGGTTGGCTGCCTCCATGATACCGGGACCGCCGCCGGTAACCACCACGCAATTGAATCGCGACGATTGTTTGTTGGCCACGGATATGCGGTTGGCCAGTTGGCGGGCCTGCTCGTAATATCGGGATAAGTCGGCCCTGCGGCCGGCGATCCGCAGATCCCTGGCCAGGGATGGATCATCGGGATGCTTTTGCGCTGCCGCTCGGGCGGCGGCCAGGTGCTCCCGTGCCGCTTGGGGTTCAGGAATGCGGGCACCACCAAAAATACCGATGGTGCCCTCGATGCCATGCTCGTTGAGTATCAGCTCCGGCTTCAACAACTCCAACTGCAAGCGCACCGGACGGAGTTCGTCCCGGACCAGAAAGTCGTGGTCGCGAAAGGCCAATCGGTATGCCGGCGCGCGGGTCTGCGGCGTTTTGACGCCTGATTCGGCCGCCAGCACGTCCTCGCGCGCCGAAGGGAATGCCAGCTTCTCTCTTCTCTTCATGGAGCAGCCCCCCCCCTTGGGATTACAAGCCCCTTTTCTCGAACCATCGAAACAGCATCACGGCACCGGCGATAAACAGCGGAATGATGAGCCAGTGGTTCAGGCCCAGCACCTGAGGCAAGGTTATGCGACCCAGGTTGCCCCAGGTGTAAATCGTATCTTTGAGCGTGGGATAGGCCTCGGCAAAGAGTGAGGCCCCTACGATCATCCCCAAGATACCCCACAGGGCGTCCCATCGCCCTTCGCCCAAAGCACCCACGGAGGTGCCCGGGCAATATCCCAAAAGGCCCCACCCCAGTCCGAATATCAGGGCCCCGATGATGACCGGGCCTAAAATAGTGGCTTTGATCGACAATTTTGCTGCACCCAGGTCGTGCAGCAGGTAAACCCCAACCATGCCCACGATGACGCTGGACAGCATGAATTTGACGATGGTCATATCCAATAGACGCAGGGCCCCCAGTTGTTTGTCGTAGCGCAGCACACGCCCCTTCTGCAGCAAAAAACCAAACCAGAAACCGGTTACCAATCCATAGGCAAGCAATTTCATCGTTCACCTCCGCCGTAAACCAGGCGGGCCACAATCATTCCGCCGACAAAGAAAAAGAGCAGGGCAATAAAACCGCTGACAGCCAGCTGAAGCGAACCGCTCAGCCCGTGTCCACTGGGTCACCCATCTGCCAGGCGGGCGCCGAACATGGCCACCACCCCGCCCGCAAAGGCCACCACGGCACGCTTGGGGGTGCTGTGCGCCCCAAAGCGCGCGGCCCACATGTCCGGAACGGCCTGCAGCTTAAATGAGCCGGAAGTGAGCGCGGCGGCCATGGCACCCAGGAAAATCCCCACCAGAAACATCCACTGCCAGTCGATCCGCGGCACCACCCTGATAAAATAGTCCATCCGGGCCACGCGTTCCGCCCCAAAAAGCTGCTCGATCATACCGGCAGTGCGCACAAAAGAGGTCGATGCCCCCAGATATTGGCCGGCGAACCACACCGAAAAGACCCCCACCAGTCCACTGAGTGACCCTGCCAGATAAGGGCTCCACCCACCATCGCGTTGCGTCATGATCGCCTCCTTTTCCAAACTTTTGGGTTCAAGCAAGAAAGTCTCGTAGAGAACTAATTTGGAGCGCCATCGAACAAGGGCCGGCCCGCTTTCATGCCGGCGGCCCGGACTAGCCCGTCAATATCGCAAAACCGCTGCCAGAAGCGCCTTTTCGGGGATTTCATCCGGGGTCACGGCGTATACCATCCCGCCATTGACCAGGGTCCGGATCGCCGACAGGTCCAAGAGGTCTTCATCGCCGGGTTCCGGCGAAGCGTGGATCGCCACCTGCTCCTGTTGGGGATCAAAACGGCCCCACACTTGAACACCGATGGGAACGAACAGCACATCGATCCGACCATGATGCGCCGCCAGAACCGCTTCGTTGACATCGGTGCTCGTCTGCCCGGTGCCGGCCAGACGTCGATAGTGGGCCAGCGACGCCTCCCGCGACTGCCTGAAAACAGGCTCGACGCGCTCCCATGCCTGGGTGTGCAAAACTTCCGGCTTCAGCCCTTCCGGGTTTCCCGAGATACCCTCGTCCACCAGATGCGCGTAGGTGTTCGCTTCCTTGTAGATCGGAAACAGGTAGTCAACCCCGGCCAGCACCAGCGGTGATTGGCGGTCGGCCAGCAGCTCATGCAGCTTCCTGTCGATCATGCGAAACCAGCGCAGCAACCGCTCCTTGGTGGCGTTGCTGATATCGTGTCCATAAAACATGGCGGCCCGTTTGCCGCCTCCCCCGGGTGTACCGGTATGAAACTGCAGTTGTTTGTCCAAAGCAGCATCCGGAAAAGCATCGGCCAGACTCTGGGGCACCCCTTCCAGAGTAACCTCATCGACCGTGTGCCGGGTCCCTTCCAGTAGCCGCACCTGATTCTGGCTCAGGGCCAGAATGTGGAACAGGCCGTCGCTGGCTAACAGCGGCAGCACCGGTTTGACATGAAACCGCCGCGAGATGACCACCATCTCTTCAAAAACAAGCGGCAGGCGGAAAACCTGCAGCGCCTCCGCCGAAAAAAACAGCACCAAACCATCGCTCTGACGCTGCCAGAAGCCTTTGTCATGCAACAGCCGATGGGGTGCTTTGAGAAATTCCTTTACCGCGGCCGGGCGCAGGTGCTTGGCCAGCAATCGATCCTCAACCTCACGCAGCAGGTTTTTTAGGCGGATCGGGTTTTGTTCCGTCTCGCGACCGGCCCGATGGGTAGGCATAAAAAGTGACACACACCAGTCGGCGGGTTGGGTTAGAAAGTTATTTTTCAGATCCTGCATGCTGATCCGATCCATAGGCACGCCCTCCTTTCGTTTTGAACCGATGGCCCAGTATACCAAAGACCTGGCGGCCATCAAGTGGCAATCATCCGTGGAAGCGATGACCAGTGGTGTCGATCCTCAAAAGGCCTCCATTGCCTTCACCAATAAGGCCGCGGCCATACCGATCATGATCAGACCAGCCAGCGTATCCGCCTGCCGCCTGAAACGGTGCAGCAAAGCGGCGGCGCCCACACCCACGGCCAGCAGCCCCGGCAGGGTGCCCAAGCCGAAGATCAGGGCGGTCGCGGAACCGGAGAGCAGGCCCGCCTCAGCCAGCGCTTTGGCAAAGGCGGCATAGGAGAGTCCGCACGGAAGGCCGCCCAACACCAGACCCATCAGAAACAGGTCGCCGTTGCTGCGCCGGTCGGGAGGGCGCGCCATCAGATGCCGCCAGCCGGGCAGTCGGGTGGGACCGGGTAGGGCCATCCAGCCTGGCTCGCCTATCAGTCCCAACCGGGAGAGGCCCAAAACAAGCAGCAGCGACCCTGCCAGCACGCTGATGCCCACCTGGACCGCGCTGATCCATGCCAGGGGGTCGCGGCCAACGCTCCCCGCTAGGCGAATCAAGCCGCTGCCGACCACACCCATCAGGGCGCCGATGATCGTATAGGTTGTCAATCGGCCGGCATGGTAGGCCAGGTGTGCCGCCAACCGCCCGGTCTGTCCGGGGAAGGCCACCACCAGCGGGCCGCACATGCCGACACAGTGGCCGGTCCCCAGCAGGCCTAACATGAATACCGCAGCCGCATCGATCGGAGGGGTCATCGCTGATCACTGCCGTGTAAACCGGCCTTAAGGCGCAGCAGAAACGGGTTGTCGCGGTGCGTTGACAATCGCCCAACCGGGTGGAAAACCGAGCCGCCGGCGAAACCGAACGCCAACGCTTAACCCTTGGATGCGGTTCCATCGGCCAATGGCGCGGCCCACCGCCACCCCGCCCCGCTGTCTGCATTCGGCCAAAGGCACCGGCTTCTGGTGCCGGTTTCTTGCATTTTCTCATAAAAACCATTAAATTGATAGTCAATGTCCATCCTGAAACGAAGAATTTTGGTCGCGATCAAGGCAACCGAAAAATCTTGCCACGGGCATATCGTTGATATCCCGAGGATAAATCTTAATCAAAGAGGGCATAATCGTGAACCAAACATCCCACATCCGAGCAGGGCTGCTTCCTGCTGTGCTGACGACGCTTCTGATCCTGATGGTCACCGCCTCAGCAGCCGGCCAGGGCGGACCGACAGCGGCATTGCACCCGCTTACGGCCGACGGGCAGATCGTCCTCAGCCCGTCGGACCGCTGCCCGGTCTGCGCCATGTTTCCCGCCCGACGCCCCGAAGCCGCCGCCGCCCTGACACTCGAGAGCGGTGAAACCGTTTACTTCTGCAGCAATGGATGCCTCCTTCGAAGCTGGCTGCGGCCCGGCGTTTACCTGGGTAGGGACCGTCAGACGATCGATCGGGTAGTGGTCCAGGACTATTTCTCCGGTCAGTGTGTTGACGGGCGAAGCGCCACCTGGGTGGCCGGCTCCGATGTGATGGGCCCCATGGGACCGGCTATCGTCACCCTTGGGAATACGGATCACCTGACCGTCTTCCAAAAGCGCCACGGCAGCCAACGGGTATTTACCCTCAACGACGTCGATGACGCGCTGTGGCAAACGATCAGCCAGCGCCAACTGCCGGCAACCACCGATTGAAACGCCCACGCCGCATCATGAACCACCGCCCTGCCCGACCCAGCCATTGGCAGCCGGCACCTTGCAGCGGTGCCCGCTACCTGCTGATCACCCTCTGCGGCGCAACCCTGCTGGCACTTTCGGCCGTGGCCGCCGATCAGCTCCTGCCCGTCCGGGACGCAAATGGAGCGGCACGGTCTTGGATCCAACGGCTGACCCTGTCCGCGCCGGCCCTGTTAAGCGCCGGTGACCCCGTGCGCCACCACGAAATGGCGCACCCGGGGGTCGATACACGCTTTTGTGCCGGTCTGGAGGGCACGCCATGATGCGCCTGCGTCGCCACCTTCCGCTGGCCATCTGGGCTGCCCGGGACATCCAGCGCCGCTGGGGCCGCGCCAGCCTGCTCTTTGGCTGTCTGGCCGGTATCGCCTTTACGACCGCCGCGATCCTGCTGTTCAGCCAGGCGCTGGAGACAACCTGGGGGCGCCTGATGCAAGCAACCCCCAACCTGGTGATTCGGCGCATCGACGCCGGCGGGTGGGCGCCGCTTCCCATCGATGAGGCCCTGGCCTGTGCGGGAACCGTTGCCGGCGTGCTCAACCCCACCCCGCGCATCTGGGGCGTCGCTGCCGGTCCCGAAGGGCCCGTTACCGTGGTGGCCTCAGCGGCGGCTTTGCCGGGAGACCGATTGGGCGGAATCAAACCACCCTCGCCCGGCCGGGCCGTGGTGGGCCAGGGGGTCAGCCGCAGCCCACGCGGCAGCCGCCTCGAGCTGAACGCCCGCGATGGCCTCAGCGTTGAGGTTGTCGACACCTTTCCTGCCGCAACCGGGCTGGTCACCCACGATCTGGTTTGGGTCACACCCGACGATGCCCGGCAGTTGTTGGGGCTGGCCCCAAGCCAGGCCAGCGACTTGGCGGTTTATCTCTTTCGCGAGGACTCCGAACAGGCCATCCAGGCCGACCTGGTGGCGGCCTTCCCATGGCCGGTGCACATTGCCGACCGCAACACCAGCCTCCTGCGCTACCACGCCCGGGCAAACCGAAGCGGGGGCCTCGCCCTCCTGATCGGCCTACCCGCGCTGCTGGGCCTGCTCCTGGTCATCAGCGCCGCCGCGGTTGACACCATGGGCAGACAGGCGCATTGGGGGCTGCTCCAATCTATGGGCTGGACCGCCGCCGACCTGGTGCGGCTTCAGGTCAGCCAGGCGGTGATGGTGGGCCTGCCGGCGGTCACGCTGGGCCTGGCCCTGGCTTATACCGCGGTATTTTACCCGCCCGCATCGGGTATCATCGCCCTTTGGATTACCGGCGGACCGCACATCCCAACCTTGATCCTGGAGCGCAGCGGAGCCGTTTTGATCATGCTCCAGATAGCCGCGCTAGTGGGGCTGCCCTACCTGGCGGCTGTCTTTCTCACCACCCTTCGAACAGCGGACAGTTCCCGCCGCAGCCTGCTTGAGGCGGCCCCATGGAATTGACATCGGGCCTGGTCTGCCACCGCCTGGCATTCCAATGGCCTGGAAAAGGCCAAGCCCGCGTGCTCGACGCGGTGGATGCGGTCTTCGCACCGGGCAGCATCAGTCTGGTGACCGGGATGACCGGCGCAGGCAAGAGCACCCTGCTGCATCTGCTGGCCGGTCTTCTGCGCCCCACGACTGGAGAGGTGTGGGCCGACGGCCGCCCGGTCTCGCGCTGGCCGGCCCGCCACCGCGATCCCTGGCGGCGGCAGGTTGGCATCGTGTTTCAACACCTGGCATTGATGCCGGGCCTGACCGTAGCCGAAAACCTGCTGTTGCCCCTGATCCCGCGCGGCCTCACCTGGTCCGACATGCAGGCGGAAATTGGCCGCCAACTGGCTGCCGCCGAGCTTGCGGCCCTGGCCCCCGACAAGGTCGGCACCTTGTCGGGGGGCCAGCGCCAGCGCCTGGCAATCGCCCGGGCGCTGGTGGGCCGCCCCCGCTTCATCCTGGCCGATGAACCCACCGCTTTTCAGGATGACGGCCATACGGCGCGCATCCGCTCCCAGTTCCACGGTGCCGCCCGTGACGGCGCGGTGGTCGTGATCGCTTCCCACGACCCCCGGCTGAAAGAATCGGCCGAGGTGAATCAACGGTTTCATCTGGCCGGTGCGCAAGTGACCAAAGCGGGCCTAAAGCAGTGCGCACCATGATCTGGCACCCCTTGACCTGGATTTTTTGGGTGGCAGCCGCCACCGGGGTCGTGATCTATCTGGCCGCTGCCGTACGCGCCCTGGATGTTGTCTGGGACTGGGCGCCGCAGCGGTCGGACTGGGCCCAACTGCGTCGCGAACGCCGTGGTGAAACCGCTGCGCTGTTGGGGCGCTGGTCCCTGGGCTGCCTGACAGCCGCCGCCCTGATAGGTTTGACCGGAATTGTCGGGGCCTGGCACCGCGTAATCCCGGGTGCCATGTGCGGCACCGGCGTCCTGCAGGCCATGGGAGCCAACGGCAGCCGGGCCATGGTTTTCTGGAGCGCTGCCCTGTTGATCCTGCATGCCTGGCGGGTGCTGGACCGGCTGGACAGCCACCATCCGGAAGGCGTGTTGACCCGCACCAGCGCGCAGGTGATGCTCACTGTTGCCCCTTTGCTCGTTTTGGCCCTTTCCTACTCCTGGCTGGCCCTGATGCGGATCGACCCCGTCCCACCGGTCAGCTGCTGTGCGGCGGTCTACGATCAGGTCCTGCATCGACCCTCGGCTTCCGCCGCCGCCAAGGCGTCATTGCCGATCACCTTCTGGGGCAGCCTGGCCGGCGGGGCGGTGCTGCTGGTTTGGATGACTCTGAAAATGCGCTCTCCGGATCGGGGCTCCGGCACCCTACCACTGCTGCTAACGCTCTTCTGGGCCCTGGCATCCACAATCACGGTCAAGCAGGTATGGTCGGCCTATTACTACCAGGTGCTATCCCACCCCTGCCCCTGGTGCCTCTTTCTTGGGGACTACCATGGCGCGGGGTTTTTGATTTTCGGGTGTTTGGCGGTGGTGCTCATGGAAGGCGTGGCCCTCTGGCTGGCCGACAAGAGCCGCCGCCGCCACCCGATCCTCCGTGACCCGGCCCGCAGGCAGATCCGCCGATCCGCCTTCCGGATCGTCCTCGGCCTGATTGGATTCACCATTCTCACCGCCGGCCCGGCCATGGCCTGGCGGCTCCGGACCGGTGTCTGGCTGAACGGTTTTTTCTGAACCAGGCAGACCGGGAATGTCAACCGAACCGCCCGAGACCCAAAAAGACGTTGAAAACCGACCCTGGTTTAGATAAATTGGCAGTTCGGGCTGATGCAGCAACACCGGCCCGATGGTCATCTTCACCCGTTCCCTTTCCGTATGCCCTAAGGCCGTGTACAACCGACAGAGGTCAGCGCGGATGAAAAAGGAGGTCTGGTTTAAAACCGTTCGGGTGGTGGTGGTTCTGCTGATTTCGGTCACGATCGCCATTGTTTTGGTCCAGCTGCGACCCCGGGCCGAAAAGATAGAGCAGGTCTCCGATGTTCGGCTGGTGGCGGTCGTTCCCACTCATTCCGAAACCCTTCCCATGATAATCCAGGCTTACGGCACGGTTCAGGCCAGGGAGCAGCTGCAACTGACAGCGCAAGCACGCGGTCAGGTGGTTGCCATGCACCCCGCTTTTGTGGAAGGGGGATGGGTCCCGTCCGGTGAACGGTTGCTGGAGATCGATCCCAGGGACTATGAACTGGCGGTCCGCCAAACCGCGGTGGGTATTCTGCAGGTCCAGGCGGAATTAGAACAGCTGGAACAGGAAGTACGCAACCTCGAGGCCCTGCTCCATCTGGCGCGATCCGAGACCGATCTGGCCCTTGCCGATGTCAACCGGTTGAAAAAACTGGTCGGCAAAGACATGACCTCCCTAAGTGCCCTGGAAAAAACAGAGCGGCAGTATCTCAGCAGCCGGGAGCGGGTGCAAGTCCTGGAGAATCAGCTGGCCGTCAGCGGTCCGGGTCGAACTCGGCTCGAAAGTCGGCTGGAAGCAGCCAGGGTAGCCATGCAACTGGCTCAATTGGACCTTGAGCGCTGCCGCATCCATGCCCCATTTGCTGCCTGGGTGACCCACAAGGCCGTCGAAACCGGCCAATATCTAGTGACGGGCCAGCCCGTGGGCAGCATATACCGCGCCGATGCCTTTGATGTCGAAATCAAGATCCCGATCGGGGATCTGGCCTGGTTTCCGGAAACGGTCGCTTCGGGGGAGGGGCTGACGGCCGAGGTGTGGTTCACGGAGACCACACCGCCCAAGCGCTGGCGTGGTCGTGTGGCACGCATCAAAGCGGCCCTGGACGCAACTACCCGCACCCTGCCCGTCGTTATCGAGATCGATCAGCCGGACCCCTTTGGCGCCGCGGTTCATCCGGCCGACCGCATCAAACCGGGCATGTTCGTGACCGTTCGCCTCTCAGGTCGACCGGTAGAGCAGATACACCGACTGCCGCGTCACCTGATCCATGACGGGGATACGGTGTACCTCGCCGTCGATAATCAGCTCACCATCCGACCGGTTACCGTCCTGCGCCGCTTCGAAACGGAGGCACTGATCAGCGCGGGCTTGTCCGACGGGGACCTGGTCATCACCACCCCGCTTTCCGGCGCGGTGTCGGGGATGGCAGTGCGGCTTACGACTGAGAACTGACACTTTTCCATGGCCGACCGCCCATTTGCGGTTTCCGGCCGCCAACCCTCGACGATCAGCCACCGACCCCTTATGACGCGCCTCGCCCAATGGTCCATCAATAACCGCGTCACGGTCAACCTGATCATGGTTTTCATCATCGTGGCCGGCTGGATGACGGTGGTGAACATGCGACGGGAGATTTTCCCCCAGTTCACCCTGGACATGATCAATGTTGCCGTCCCTTACCCCGGTGCCAGCCCGGCCGAAGTGGAAGAGGGCATCTGCATCAAGATCGAAGAGAAACTCCAGAGCATCGAGGGAATCCGCCGGGTCTTATCCTCAGCGCGAGAAGGGTTGGGTTCGGTGACCGCTGAACTGGACACCGGCGTTGATGTCCAACGGGTCATGGATGACATCAGGAACGAGGTCAATCTCATCGACACCTTTCCCGATGAGGCCGAGGATCCAATTATCACCGAAATCATCAACCGCAACCCCGTCATCACGGTTGCCATTTACGGGCATGTGCCCGAGATGGTGCTGCGCCGAACAGCGGAGCGCATTCGGGACGACCTGGTGGATGCCGGGCCCATCTCCCTGGCGACCCTGGTGGGCGTTCGCAACTACGAAATCACGGTCGCGCTCTCCGAGGGGAACCTCCAACAGTATGCTCTGAGTTTCGACCAGGTGGTGCGAGCCTTGCGGACCGGAAGCCTCGATCTTCCCGCCGGTGCCATCAAGACCGAACACGGGGAGGTCCTGATCCGCACCACGGGGCAGCTGTACACCGGCAGCGCGTTCGAGGACCTGCCGCTGATCACCACGCCAGACGGCGCTGTGGTGAGGCTGGGCCAGGTGGCGACGGTGATCGACGGGTTCGACGATTCCGAGATCCAAGCGCGCTTCAACGGCCTGCCGGCCGCCCTGGTCCAGGTCAATCGCAGCGACCGCGAAGATTTGATCGCCATCTCCGACGCCGTGCGGCAGTACGTCAGCGACAACCAGGACCGCATGCCCGTCGGTGTGCAGCTCGCAACCTGGTTCGACCTCTCCACCATGGTGCGGGATCGCATCGATCTGTTGCTGCGCAACGGGTTCCAGGGGATCATTCTGGTGTTTTTCGTCCTGGCCCTGTTTCTCAACCTGCGGCTGGCGTTCTGGGTCTCGGTCGGCATTCCGATCTCGTTCATGGGCGCGTTCATGATGCTCGACTTCTTCGGGGAGACCATCAACATGATCTCCCTGTTTGCCTTCATCATGACCTTGGGAATTCTGGTGGACGATGCCATTATTGTAGGCGAGAACATCTTTACCCATTACGGGCAGGGAAAATCGGCCGGCCGGGCCGTTGTGGACGGCATGCAGGAGGTCGGCGGGCCGGTGGTCATGGCCGTGGCCACAACCGTCGTGGCCTTCACCCCGCTGATGTTTATCTCCGGTATCATGGGCAAGTTCATCGGGGTCATGCCCCGGGCGGTGATCGCCATTTTGCTTCTTTCACTGCTGGAGGCATTGATTATTCTGCCGGCGCACTTGGCCGGAGCCCTGGCCAGAAGCCGACGGGCCGGCCGGCAGATGGGCCGGGCGTTGCACGAACGCATGCGAGGACACCTCGAAAAGGGCCTTCAATTCGCCATTGACCGCCTCTACAGCCCCATCCTCGAATATGGGGTCAAAAACCGCTATTTCACCTTTTCCATCGGCCTGGGGATATTGATCATCAGCCTTGGCCTCCTCCGCGGCGGCTACGTGCCCTTCATCTTTATGCCCAAAGGGGACAGCGACTGGGTGATCGCAGAGATCAACTATCCCCTGGGCACCCCGGTAGAGACAACCGCACAGACCATCGCTTATCTGGAGAGGCAGGCCTTTCAACTCAATCAGGTATTCGCCGATCACCTCAAAGCGGGTCAACCCCTGATCACCAACACCTACTCATTGACGGGATTCATTCCCCGCAGGGACTGGAAACCCCAGGAGATGGGCGGCCACTGCGGTGAAGTGTGGATTGAGATCATCTCGTCAGCCGAGCGACCCCGGCTGCCGGTGACTACGGTGATCAACCAGTGGCGTTCCCTGGCCGGCGACATACCGGGATTGGACCGGCTCTCTTTTTTCACCATCGAAGGCGGTCCGGCCGGCAGCCCTATCGAAATCCAGCTCATCGGTGATGATCTCGGCCAATTGGAACTGGCAGCGGGGGAGCTGCGGCAGGAGCTGGCCAACTATCCGGGAACCTATGACATCGCCGACGACTTCAGGCTCGGCAAATCGGAGCGGCAGGTGATCATCAGGGATGGCGCCCAGGGTCTCGGGGTGAGCATGAGCGATATCGCCCGCCAGCTGCGTCAGGGGTTTCATGGCGAGGAGGCCCTGCGCATCCAGCGCGGCAAAGAGGATGTCACGGTGCGAGTCCGTTACGCTGAAAATGACCGCCGCTCCCTGCAGACTATCGATCAGGCCCGCATCCGCACATCGGACGGTCGGCAGATCCCGCTCACCGAAGTGGCGGAGATCACCCGTTCACGATCCTACTCCCTGATCCGGCGGGTGGACCGCAAACGGGTGATTACCGTCAGCAGTGACATCGATGAGGGGTTTGCAAACGCCAGTCAAATCGTAAGCGACCTCCGAGCGGGCTTCCTTCCCGAACTGATGCGGCGCTACCCCGGGCTGCGCTACGACCTGGAAGGTCAGGAAAAACGAACCCAGGAGTCCTTGGAGAGCCTCAAGCACGGGTTCTCCCTGGCCATCATGGCCATTTTCCTGCTGCTGGCCACCCAGTTCCGCTCCTACATTCAGCCGGTCATCATCATGGTGGCCATCCCCTTTGGCCTGATCGGTGCCATCGGCGGCCATCTGGTGATGGGTCTGCCATTTACCATCATCAGCATTTTCGGCGTTGTGGCCCTGTCGGGCATCGTGGTCAACGATTCGCTGATTTTGATCGACTTTATCAATCGGTCGCAGCGCGACGGGAAGGCGATCACTGAAGCGGTGATCGAATCCGGGCGATCCCGCTTCCGCCCGGTACTGCTCACCTCGATAACCACCATTGCCGGGCTGTTCCCGCTGCTTCTGGAGCGCAGCTTTCAAGCCCAGTTTTTGATTCCCATGGCAGTGAGCATCACCTTCGGCCTGCTGGCCGCCACCGTGCTGACCCTGATCTATGTCCCGGCGCTCTATCTGATCGTGGATGATGTCACCGGGTCCGTGCAACGGCGCTTGGGCCTGGATCGCGCAGCCGATCCGTCAGACCAAAACCGAAATGCGCCTTGAGGGGCAACGGTCGGGTGGGGAGCACCAACCGGCGCCAACCGACTCGAAAAACCGCTCGATCGGTTCATAAAAAATAAGTACTTGACAGGATCGGACCGATTGGCTAAACGGTTGTCGGTTGCACGGCAAGGTTCGACAGCGGCGTTGCAACCAGCATCCCATTACCCCACACCCGCCGGCACAGTTGGGAAAGGGCCATCGCCGTCCTTGACCGGTGTCCGTCCTCGAACGAAAAAGGGTCGGTGGGGCCATGGATGGACACTGACGATTAACTGGCCGTTCATCGCTACCACGCCCAACATTTTCAAACGCACATCAACACGACCGGTCCGTTTACCTCAAGGGGAGCATCATGGCAAAAACATTGGGAGATATCACCAGGGAACTGAACGAAAAGGTGCTGGCGCCCGCCAAGGCCGAAGCGGAGGAACTGATTCGCCGGGCCCGTGAAGATGCAGCCGCCATCGTCGCGGAGGCCGAAGCAGAGGCCGGGAAAATCAAAAAGGCCGCCGACACCGATGCCGACAATACCCGCAGACAGCTCCAGGTCGATATGGATACGGCGGCGCGCAATTTTATCGTCATGGTGCAGGAAAAACTGGAATCGGCCGTGGTGGTCCCGGTGGTGGAAGACCGGATCCGGGAAGCCCTCAGCGACCATGACTTCCTTAAAAGGATCATTGAAATTCTTCTCGCCGAATTTGTTAAAGCCGGAAACAAGGAGCACCGGCTGGAAATTCTGTTGCCCCAAAAGAATCAAAAGGAGCTCGATGCCTGGTTCCAGGGCCGGTTTTCAGATAAACTGGCAGCGTCGCTGACCGTTCACTTCACCGACAAGATAAGCTTCGGTTTTCTGATGGGAGCGCAAGGACAGGGAGCGCACTTTAACTTCAGCAACGGGCTGGTGGAAGCCTTTTCCAATTTCTGCTCGCCACGTTTCCGCAAACATTTTTTCGCTCGTGAAGAAAACTGAAGCCCTATGAGTGCCTACTATTTTCTGATGTGCCAGCTCCCCCCCACACCCGCCGAGCTCGGGGCGAAAATGCCGCTTTCATTCGGTGAGACCGCCGCTATGATCAAGCGCAACGCCCATCCTGAACATTTAGAGATCGTCGATGCCCGTCTTCAGGCCATAGACGTATTCAACTGGGAGCAGGCCAGCCAGGGGCGCGACGTCTTTTTGGAAGGGGGCACGTTATCCCGCGAGGAGGTCTACGGTAACAAAAACCTGCCGCCTTTCATCAGCGTTTTTCGCGAGGAAAAAGAGCGCGGCCTCAACCGCTACTATGTCTACGATCGGTTGTGGGAGCTGTATTTCGCCTATGCGCTGGCCGTTGCCGAACGCAACGACTGCCGGTTTCTGATCGATTACCTCTCCTGGGAGATCGAACTGCGCATGGCCCTGACGGCCTGGCGCGTGAAGGAGAGCTCCGGCAGCCTTGAAGACCATGCCATTTTAAAACATTTGTGTTCACGTGACTTCAGCAATCTGATCGCGCAGGTCAAAAGCAGTGTGAATCCGCTTGAACTGGAACGCTATCTGGATGAGGAGCGGCTGCGGCAGGTCTTTAAATACGAGGGGATCTCCGGGTTCTCCATCGATGCCCTGCTGGGTTATTTGACGCGCGCTGAAATTTATCATCGCTGGCAGCGGATCAGCGAGACCCTCAACCTGAACATCGATACCTTTTTACTGCCGGGAGAGTCTAAGTGAATAATTCAAAACGTGGTCAAGTTTTGGCGGTTAATGGTCCCTTGGTTACCTGCAGTGTCGCTGAGGGGCTTGATATTCTCCAAAACGAGGTTGCCTACATAACGTGCAACGGGGTTCCCTTGAAATCCGAGGTCATTCGCGTGCGCGGGCGTCAAATCGATCTGCAGGTTTTTGAAAGCACCACCGGCATGAAGGTAGGCGACGAAGCCAGTTTTTCCGGCGAGCTGCTCTCGGCATCCCTGGGCCCCGGCATGCTTGGAATGATCTATGACGGTTTGCAGAATCCGCTCAAGGAGTTGGAAAACGATCAGGGCTTTTTCCTTAAACGAGGGCAGTACCTTCCCGCGCTGAACGAAGAGCGGCTATGGGATTTCGAGCCCCTGCTCAAGGCCGGTGACCAGGTACGGGCGGGGTATTATCTCGGCCAGGTCATGGAAGGGCTGTATCCGCATCCGATCATGGTGCCGTTGCGGCTTTTGGGAACATGGCAGGTGGTGGATATCAAGGCCTCGGGCCGTTTTACGGTAAATGACACCATTGCCGTTCTCAAAAGCCTGGACTCCCTGCAGTCGGAGAAGGAAATCGCAGTGACCATGAGGCAGACTTGGCCGGTAAAAATGCCGATGCGCAAATACGAGGAGCGTCTGCTGCCGGACACCCAGCTGCTGACCCAGTGCCGGCTGATCGACATTTTCTTCCCCATGGCCGAAGGCGGAACGGCCTGTATCCCCGGTCCTTTCGGCGCCGGTAAAACGGTGTTGCAACAAATTATTTCGCGATATGCCCAGACCGACATCGTCATTATCGTGGCCTGCGGTGAACGCGCCGGGGAGGTTGTGGAAACGATACGCGAATTCCCGGAGCTTGAAGACCCGAAAACCGGCAAATCCCTGATGGACAGAACCGTCATCATCTGCAATACCTCCTCCATGCCCGTGGCCGCCAGAGAGGCCTCCATCTATACCGGCGTCACTCTCGGCGAGTACTACCGCCAGCTGGGGTTGAAGGTCCTGCTGCTGGCCGACAGTACGTCCCGCTGGGCCCAGGCGCTGAGGGAGTCCTCGGCCAGGATGGAGGAGATCCCCGGTGAAGAGGCCTTTCCGGCCTACCTGGAGAGCCGGATTGCCGCGGTTTATGAACGTGCCGGGCTGGTGAAACTTTTCAACGACAACACCGGTTCGCTCACCATGATCGGTACCGTGTCTCCGGCGGGCGGGAACTTCGAAGAACCGGTTACCCAGAACACCCTCAAGGTGGTCGGCGCTTTTCACGGCCTCTCCCGAACCCGATCCGATCAGCGCCGCTACCCGGCGATTGACCCCTTGATCTCCTGGAGCCTTTATTTGGGGCAGATGCGGGCATCGCTGAACTCACGCCACGAAAAATGGGTCGATCTGGTCGAACAATCCCGCAAGCTCTTTTTCAAAGGCCATGAAATTCATCAGATGATGCTGGTCGTGGGAGAGGAGGGCATCGGTACGGAGGATCTGACCCTTTATCTCAAGTCGGAAATCATCGACACCGTATGCCTGCAGCAGGATGCTTTCGACCCGGTAGAGCAGGCCACATCGCTCGAACGGCAGATATCGGATTTCCTCCTGCTCATGGCCATGGTTGACCACCAGTTCAACTTCGAGTCGAAAGAACAGACCAAAGAGCGGATGAACTACCTGCAGAACCTGTTTTTCCAGTTAAAGTACTGTCCTTTTGAATCGGAGAGTTACAACAACTACCGCGCGGAGATCAATGCCATCTTGGAGCAGGAGCAGTGGCAGGTCCCCGCGGCGTGTGAGATCGCTACAGACCAACGTGCATCAGAATGATTTTTCTCGCGTCCCTCCGCAAGCGAGCCATGCCGGTCGTTAACAGGGCATGTCAAGGGGTTTAGCGTCGGCGCCCGGGGGCCGCATGAAGTTGATCTGACAGGGAATAAATTTTGGGCCTAACGCAGGCAGCGGGCAGAAGCCCGTTTTTCCATGGGCACCATCTCATTGCCGGTAAGCCAGCCTTGGGCTTGCCCATACGCGCTAGCCAGGAACCAGGAGTGGGAAATCAATGATCATTGAACATTCCAGAATCGTCCGCGTTCAAGGCGATATCATCGCCGTCCCGGCCACAGATGTCAGCTATGGTGAACTGGCCACGGTAAAAAGTATGAACGGCATTTCACTGGCCCAGGTCATCCGCCTGAAGGGGCCTGAGGTGTTTATGCAGGTTTTTGCCGGATCGCGGGGTGTTTCCACCGGCGATACGATCCGCTTTCTGGGCCACCCCATGCAGGTGGCCTTCGGCGAAGGGCTCCTGGGCCGCATCTTCAACGGTTCCGGGGAGCCCATCGATAAAGGCCCGCACCTGAAGGCCCTGCCGCGCATCAGCATCGGAGGCCCGTCCGTCAACCCGGTTATGCGCGTTATCCCCAGAGGGTTCATTGAAACCCGCGTCCCCATGATCGACGTGTTCAACCCGCTGGTGGAGAGCCAGAAGCTTCCTATCTTCGCCGCGGCGGGCGAACCTTACAACGACCTGCTGGCCCGCATCGGCATGCGGGCCAACGCCGACATCGTTATTCTGGGCGGCATCGGCCTCAAATACGACGAGTATCTCAAATTCCGGATCGCCTTTGAGGAAGCCGGGGTGCTTTCCCGCACCATCATGTTCGTGCACACCGCTTCCGACCCTGTCGTCGAACGCCTGCTGGTGCCCGATATGGCCCTGGCCGTAGCCGAACAGTTCAGTATTCAAGGCAAACGGGTGCTGGTGCTGCTCACCGATATGACAGCTTTTGCCGACGCCTTGAAGGAGATCGCCATATCCATGGACCAGGTTCCTTCGAACCTGGGCTATCCCGGTTCGCTTTACAGTGACCTGGCGGCGCGCTACGAAAAAGCCGTTGACTTCGAAGGCTCGGGAAGCATTACCATTCTGGCCGTAACCTCGATGCCCGGCGACGACGTCACACACCCGGTACCCGATAACACGGGCTATATCACCGAGGGCCAGTTCTACCTGCGCAATGGTGTCATCGAGCCCTTCGGATCACTGTCGCGTCTGAAGCAACTCATAATCGGCAAAGTCACCCGTGCCGACCACGGCCACATCATGAACAGCATGATCCGCCTCTTTGCCCGCAGCCGCGAGGTAGAGCAGAAGCTGGCCATGGGCTTCGATAAAACGGCCGAGGATGATCGCTATCTGAAATACGGCCGTCTCTTTTATGACCGCTTCATGGACCTGAAGGTGGATTTGGGTCTCAATGACGCCCTGGACCTGGGGTGGAAAACCATGGCTGAATGCTTCACCCCGAATGAAGTCGGCATCAAAAGAGAACTCATTGTCGAGTACTGGCCGTCTAAAGACCAGGCAGAGTGCGTGTAAACATGGCCGAAAGAATTAAACTCAACAAGGTATCATTTCGGCAGCAAAAACAGAAGCTGGCCATGTACCGGCGCTTTCTTCCGGCCCTGGAGGCCCGCAAGCAGCAGTTTCTCATGGAGCTTGCCATTGTCCGCAAACAGATCGAGCAGGAAACGGCGCATCTGCAGGCAGTCATGGACCGCATTGCCGCCTGGGCGCCCCTCTACGGCGACATGGGCGCGTTGTTGAAGCCCTTTATCGGAATCAAGGCCGTAAAATCGCACATCCGCAACGTGGCCGGGCTCAAGATACCGCAATTTGAGCAAGTCGCGTTTGATGATCCCGCCTACAGCTATTTTGCCACCCACGCCAGCTTCGACGAAGTCCTGCGTCAAAGCAGAGCGGCGATCACGGTGCGGGAGAAAATCCGCCTGCTCAAGCAGCAGGAGCGTATTCTTTTCGAGGGCTTCCGCAAGACCAGCCAGCGCATCAATCTTTATGAACAGCGACTCATTCCCGGTTGCCGGGAGGCGATTCGCAAGATCACGGTTTATCTGCAGGATCAGCAGGCGGCCGCCGTAGGTGTGGCCAAGGTGGCCAAGCGGTTGACGGAAGCGGCCGAAGAGACATACCAGACCGCCTGAAGGGTCCATAGGGGAAGTGACAATCATGACGGCTGTTGAAAAGAAGCTGGGGTGGGTGCAGCGACTGCAACGCGGTGTTTAACAGCCGGCTAAGGAGCTTGCTTTGGCCATAGCAAAAATGATCAGGGTCTTCATCGCCGGTCCGGTGGACCGGCAGGCACAAACACTGCGATTTCTGCAGCAGCTGGGGGTGTTGCATGTTGAACCGGCCTCCGAGCAGGCTGCTGAATTCGAGCTAAAACACAACGACCTGCTCAGTCGCGTCAAAAAAATCGATCAACTTATTGAATCCTTGAAACGGTTTCGTTCTACCGAGGAGGTCCCGTTCAATCCTGCGCCCGACGATGAACTGGTGGCTTATGTGGAGGGCAGGCTCTTCGAACTTCAGGAACTGGAGTCACGTCAGGCGGCACTGAAGCGGTTAAGGGAAGAACTCCTGATCTGGGGCGATTTTGAGCCCGCCCAGATCAGCACGTTGGAAGAGCACGGCCTAGTCATACGGCGCTATCGCATGGACAAAAAAAACTGGGAGGCCTTTCAGCCGCCGGAGAATGTTCTGCTGGAGGTCGTCAGCGCCAAGTACGAGGTTCTTTTTTTCACCGTGGCGCAGGATGACACACAGGAGATAGCCCAGGCCAACCCGCTTAGTCAGCCCGAGTTCGGCCTGAACCGGACCGAAGCGGAACTGGACCGGGTAGGTGAAAAAATCAAAAGCCTGCACAAGGTGTTGCGCAGCGTGGCACCGCGTATCGATGTTCTCAAGGAGCAGTTGACCGAGCACCTGAACGAAGCGTCCTATACCGAGAGCATGGCCACGGCGTACAAGGATACCGACCTGTTCGCGTTACAGGGGTGGATACCCCAGAGCGAGCAGTCCACCTTTCAAAAAATGCTCGAATCGGCGTCGCTCCCTTTGCAGGTGGACTTTCGGGATCCGGTCGAAACAGAAGAGGCGCCGGTGTTGCTGCGCAACAACTGGTTCATCCAACGCATTGAACCGCTGCTTAAACTGTACGGCAACCCCAAGTATCGCCACCTTGATCCGAGTTACCTGTTCGCACCCTTTATGGTGTTGTTTTTCGGTATCTGCCTCAGCGATGCCGGCTACGGTGTTTTGCTGTTCCTGATCGCCCACTGGCTTGGCAAAAAAATGGGCCACAAGGTGGAAGGGTTGCCCCTGGTCATCGGGCTGTGCAAACTGTTTGCCCTGGCCGCGGTGGTTGTCGGTCTCTTGACCGGCTCGATTTTCGGCTACAGCTTCCAGAACCGCGGCTGGATTCTGATGGACATTGATGTGGATTTCGGCAACCCAATGCTGTTGTTTTACCTTTCGCTTGGCCTGGGGGTTGTTCATCTGAGCCTCTCCTACGTCATGGGAATTTTACAAACGCTTTATTTTCATATAAAAATGCAGAAACTGGGCCTGATTTTCGTTCTTTGGGGCGGCGTGCTCCTGATCGTCAAGGCAACCTGGTTAGCTGAGCCGTCATCTCCGATGCAGGCGCCCGTCAATTTCGGCGGAATCATTTTTCTGTCGGCCGGTCTCTTGCTGACCCTGCTGTTCCCCAACGACAGCAAAAAATGGGGGCTCCGCCTGGGCCTCGGATTGTGGAACATTTACGGACTGACGGGGCTTATCGGCGACTTTCTCTCCTACGCCCGCCTTTTCGGTTTGGGAATAGCTACCTCTGCGATCGCTTCGGTCATGAACCAGCTGGCCGGCATGGCCGTAGAGGGCCTCAACCCGATTATCAGCATCCCCATGGCCATCGTTATTATCGCCGTCGGCCATAGCTTCAATCTAGCGCTGGCTTTACTGGGCAGCACCGTTCACTCAGCCCGTCTGCATTTCGTGGAAGCGTTTAAAAACTTTTTCGAGGGTGGTGGCGTCGAATACAAACCATTTCAGATCAAAAGGGGTTCTTCATGAACAGGAACAGATTGCTATTCGTGCTTTTTACTACTTTGTTTCTGACGGCAATTCATTCCTACGCCTTTGCGGAAACAGCGGCCGCTTCAGGCGATTGGGGGCCGCTTGTCGCCAAAATATTCATGGGGCTGGGCGTTTCTCTGGGGCTGGCCGGATCGGCCATCGGCTTATCGATCGCCTTCCAGGCGCTTTTGGGCGGCGGATCGGAAAACTTCTTTAAAAATATCCCCGTCGCCTTGATGCCGTCTTCGCAGGGCATTTATGCCATCGTGGTTCTGTTTACCAATTTGGACGCCTTCGACAGCGATCCCTATACCGTTGCCGGAAAAGGCGCCGTGACCGGATTCGCCATGTTTTTCAGCGGGTACTATCAGGGCATGGTCTGCGCCGCGGGAATCCGCAGCATACTCGACGGTAGAAATACTCTGGCCAACGCGCTCGTGTCAGGTGCCATGCCGGAAACTTACGCCGTGTTCGCCCTGGTTATGACCTTTATCATGGCGTAACCAGATCCGTGTTCCCAACACAGCGTGCGATCCCGCTCAAAAAAGATGCATTTGTGCCGGCTTAGTCAGGAATGGCGCTCGCCGGTTTGAGCGCCGTTGAGGGTTTTCGGGGAAAAATCGGTCTGGGCACAGAGGTTACCCTCGGCAGACTGTTTAGTTTGCCTGCAGCCTGGTCTTGATTGGTTAACCGCCCCGAAAAATGGCCCTGCAACCCTCTCGAAGTCGAAAATTCGACGGTTACAACGCCGCCGGCATTTAAAGGACGAGGTTTAATCCTCCAGGTCGGGCGTTGAGAGGCAGGCGTCGGACCGTCAGTCTTGTTACCCTTCACGGCCCCTTGGTCCCCTGAACCCTTGTCCGGTTCAACGGTACCTGTGTCACTGTCAACCTTTGAAACGCTCAATTTGGGTTCTGGACAGACACAACCCACGTACCTATTGATCGCTTTCGGACGGAAGCGAGAAGTCGGAGGAAGCCATGTTGATCCGATACTGGATGAGCCAGCCGGTGATTACGGTTAATAAGAACGATTCCATGCAGCACGCCGCCTCCCTGATGAAGGAAAACAGGATTAAGATGCTGCCGGTGGTCGACGGAGGCGCGCTCTGCGGCGTGGTGACCGACCGTGACCTGAAGCGGGCCTCCGCCTCGGACGCCTCCAGTTTGGAAATGCACGAACTGCTCTATCTGATAGCCAAAATCAAGATCGGCAGCATCATGACTCACCCGGCGATCACCATTGACCCGGACTGGACGATGGAAGAGGCTGCGGCCCTGATGCTGGAGCGCAACATTTCGGGAGCACCCGTCGTCGATGCCCAGGGAGCGATTTTGGGGGTGATAACCCAGACGGACCTGTTCAAAGCCACGCTGTATATCACCGGCTTGAAAAAGCGCGGGCTGCATGTGGCCTTGATTCTTGAGGATTCCCCTGGATCAATCATGGAAATTCTCAATGTGGTGCGTCAGTTTGGCGGCCGCGTGACCAGCCTGCTGGCGACCTATGAGCGGGCACCGGCCGGACACCGCAATGTTTACCTGCGATTCCGTGGCGTTTCCTGGGACCGGATCGACGAGTTGCTGAAAGTACTTGGCCAGAAAACCAAACTGCGCTACATGGTCGATCATGACCAGAATCGGCGCATGGTTTTCGACAAGCCATGACGGCCATCCTTTCACGGCCCATCGGCCCGCTGTTCCATTCCACGGCCCTTTGTACCGCCGCGACTGATTTGAGACGCTCGGTATAGGCACAAGACTATCAAT
>JAWOIA010000236.1:0-5723 GCA_046484885.1 Desulfosarcina sp.
TGACCGGTGCCTCCGAGCGGGCTGCCTTTTCGATCAGTTCAAAGACGTGCCGCATGGCCTGGGATTGGCCCAGCATGCCGAAAAACCGGTTTTCCGGGGGGAGCCGTCGGGCCAGCTCCGCGATCTTGCGGTCCCGCTTCTCGATCTCCGACAGGTCAATCAGGGTTTCCACCGCGCCGATGGTTTCACCCTGGTCATTTTTCAAAAGGACCGCGTTTTTCAAAACGGGTAAAATGGTGCCGGTTTTGGCGATAATGTCACAGCGGATGTGATCGCGTCTGCCCTGGGGGTTTTCGAAAAGCTGGCACCAGTGGGTGCGGCTGCTGTTGCGAAGCAGGTTGCAGGCGTCGCACTGCAAGACGGTGCAGTGCTGTCCGACGATTTCGTCCCGGGTGTAACCGGTCATGCGCTCCAGAGCCTGGTTGACCATGATGATGCGACCGGCCGGGTCGATGATCATCAACCCGCCGTGCATGATTTCGACGATTTGGGGTAGGTGCTGCTGATAGTGTTCGAGTGTCAATTTTGACATAATGGTTAACCAGTCTGTTTAACTTTTGTAAAAATACACGTGGACGCGGTGTGTGTCAAGTTGGGGCCATTTTCCTGATTTCCCATTGACGTCGGTATGTTTGGCTCGCTATAGTGAGCCACCAAAATGGTGGCACCGGAATTGCTCTACTCGGCGTGATGCATTCGCCCCCATCTGGGAGGAGAGGGGACCGTCGAGTCGGAGTTGGTAATGCCTGTAAACCCCCCTCGCCTTAAAATTGAGGATTGCCCATGAAACGAGTTCACTGCGTTGTTTCTACCGGTCTTATCCTGGCCGTGCTGGCGGCCATGCACCTTGGGTGCGTCGAAACCAAACGGTTGGCTGAAAAAAGTTCACCCCTGGACGCCGCCGCTTCGTGCGTGGCCTGTCACACCAGTTACCGGACGCTGCAGGAACTGGCCGACCCCGACACCGACCCCCCGGTGGAAGGCTGTGGCGGCGCCGCGCCCTACATCGAGGTTTTCGACCGCGTTTTTCTGGGAGGACCTGGATACGAAGCCTTTAAAAACTCCGAGCATGGCCGTATCGCCTGCACCGAATGCCACGGCGGTGTGGATGGTACCATGGACAAAAAGCAGGCCCATTCGGGAGATTTCCTCAAGCACCCCTCCTCGAATGCAGAGGCGGTCTGCGCCGGCTGTCACGACGAGATCGTGCACAACGCTGCCACCAGTCTGCACCAGCAGGGTTGGGGCCAAAAAAACGCCGTTGCCAAGCGCATGGGCAGCGCTTCTTTTGACGAGCTGTCACCAACCATGCACGCGGCCTATGATCAGAATTGTGCCACCTGCCACGGAAGTTGCGGCGATTGCCATGTCAATCGACCCAAGGCTGCCGGCGGAGGGCTCTACAAGGGCCACCAATTCTCGCGCACACCTGACATGCGGGACAGTTGCGTGGCGTGCCACAGCAGCCGCGGAGGTCACGCCTATTTTGGCCTGGGAGCGGGCACCCAACCGGACATTCACTTGACCCAGGCCGGCTTTACGTGTCTGGACTGCCATTCCCAACAGCAACTCCATGGCGACGGCCAGGTGTACGAACACCGCTACCAGGCCAAGCTCTCTCCCCAGTGCCAGGATTGCCATGATGGGGGCGCTGACATCAACGACTATCATGAGGCCCACTGGGACGATTTGGCCTGTCATGTCTGCCATTCCCAGGATTACAACAACTGCGGCAGTTGCCATGTGGGTGGTGCCGGCGCGCGGATTCCATCCCACCTGACCTATAAAATCGGAGTCAACCCCCTTCCTGACGACAAACCCTATCGGCTGGCCATCCTGAGGCGCACCCTGGCGGCTCCCGACAGCTGGAACCGCTTTGGGGTGAGCCGCATGCCGGCTTTCGACGCCAAAACCACCTTCAACTACACCACTCCCCACAATATCCAGCGCTGGACCACGCGCACCCAGGTGGATGAAGGACGCTCCTGTTTCGCCAGCTGCCACATCGTTATGGAGGATGGGGAAATACGCAACCGTGAACTCTACCTCTTCGCTTCGGATCTGAAGGAGAGTTGGGAAAAAAGCGCCAATCAGCACATCGTCGTGGACGGAAAATTGCCCCCGGAATGGAAAAGCAACTGATTGGCGGAGGGTATACCAAACCATTTAAATGATGTTGAAAAGGAGAACGAGGATGACGCAGAAAAAATGCAAACCGCTGTTATGGATCAGCCTGCTCTGGATGGCCGGTCTTTTGGCCCTGTCGGGTTGTGCCCACATGGCGCCGCAAACGCAAGTTGCCAGTGAAACCGAAATCCTGCTGAATCATTTTGAGACCCAAGGGGATTATTTCCACGACGGCCCATCCTTTGTAATGACGGCCCAGACCCTACGGACCAACATGCTCAGCAAGCCGCGGCAGCAGTACCTGATCGATATCCGTTCGCCGGAAGCCTTCGATCGGGGTCATATCCAAGGGTCGGTTCTGGTGGAATTTAAGGACCTGCGTACCCATTTGAAGGGTATCGATACCGCCTCCTACGAGAATATCGTGTTGGTCTGTTTTGCCGGTCAGGCGTCGGCCTACGCGGTATCCCTGCTGCGGGCGGTTGGTTATGACAATACCGTCTCCCTGAAGTGGGGCATCAGCTCCTGGGCGCACGTGTTTGCCGAAGAGTCCTGGCTGCGCAACATCAGCAGCGCCCGTGCCGAGGAGTTTGTCTCCACCCCCTCCCCGCCTAAAAACCCGCCCGGCCCGCTGCCCACGATTACAACCGGCAAAACCACCCCCGAGGACATTTTGGAAGCGCGGGTGAATCAACTCTTCCAAGAGGGGTTTGGGCCGGTCATGCTGGGCCAGTGCTGTCTGTTCAACGAGTTTTACATCAACGGCGGTTTCTACACCATTAACTACTGGACTCCCGAGCTGTTCAAAAACCCCGGGCACATACCCGGCGCCGTCAACTACCCGCCGGGCGAAAAGCCCTTCAAGCGCAGCACCTACCTGGCCACCTTGTCAACAAGCGTCCCCAACGTGCTCTACTGCTTCACCGGCCAGACCAGCGCCTATGTGGCCGGCTACCTGCGGATCCTGGGCTATGACGCCCGCTCCCTGCTTTTCGGCGCCAACAGCATGATCTACGACAAAATGAAGGCGAACAAGGTGCCCAACACCTTTATCCCCGAAACCGAGATCATGAACTACGACTATGTGCGGGGCAGTTGAGGCAGGCGCCTGAGCAGGCGTAACAGCTGACCATCGAAATCGTTATTGTCCATCCAGAAACATGGATAGACACTAGTTAGATCAGGGGCCCGGGGCTTTTGCTTCGGGCCCCTGTTGTTTCATCCCCTGAAACCAGGCCTAATTCAAACTGGTATTGATGTCATTTTGGAAAAATTGAAACGCTCGGTTCATGCAGGGCGTTGAAAGGGTCATCCGGTTTTGCCGATCTGCTGACATGCGGATGTTGAACGGCGTTTTCTGATGGTGGTCACATCGATTACCACTGTTGTTTGGTTCGCTTGGCTGGGCAAACCGTCTTCCGGCGGTGCCCCACCTTTTTCTTTAAAAGGGAAAACCCCGGGCTCCGGGTGGTATTCCGGCAGGATCATCCGCAACTTGGCCTTTATGCCCTTGCCATCCTGGGATTGCGCCAGATGCACCAATTCGTCGATATGGCCCTCGATGCACGGCAACGATGGGCACTGATCCGCCCTTAAAACCATGATATCCTGGTGCCGTGTTGGCTGAATCCCCTCATCGGCTGTGATCAATTCCTCGTAGAGTTTTTCTCCCGGCCGCAGGCCGGTGTATTGAATTTTAATATCCACGTCCGGTTGCAGACCGGACAAAGCGATGATGTCGTGTGCCATGGCGGCGATCCGGATCGGCGTTCCCATCTTCAGGACAAAAAGGTCGCCGCCGCTGCCGAAGGCACCGGCCTGCAAAATCAGGCTGCCGGCTTCCGGAATGGTCATGAAGTAGCGTGTGACCTCGGGGTGGGTCACGGTTACGGGACCACCCCTGGCTATTTGCCGTTTGAACAGGGGCAGAACGCTGCCGGCGCTGCCGATCACGTTGCCGAAGCGAACAGCCATGAATTTCACACGGCTTTCGCGGGCAAAGCTTTGTGCCAGCAGCTCGGTAACCCGTTTGGAAGCGCCCATCACGTTGGTTGGCCGCACCGCTTTGTCGGTGGAGACAATCACGCAACGATCCAGGTCGTGGGCATGGCACAGTTCCATGATGACCTTGGAGCCCAGAATGTTGTTGAAGACCGCTTCACAGGGGTTCAGTTCCAGCATCGGAACGTGCTTATAGGCGGCGGCGTGGAAAACAACCCGGGGCTTGAACTGCCTGAAAACCATCTCCATGCGCTTTTTGTTTTGAATAGGTCCGAGTACGGCGACGGTTTGTAATTCAGGAAATTCTGTTTTTAATTGCAGGTCGAGTTCATACAAGCCCGATTCATCGTGCTCAACGATGATCAGTCGTGCCGGCTTGAAACGGGCAATTTGGTGGCACAGCTCCGACCCAATTGAACCGGCTCCACCGGTAACGAGGATATTTTTGCCGCTCAGGTAGGCCCCGATAGCCGCGGTTTCAAGCAGGACCGGCTTGCGGCCAAGTAAATCTTCGTAACGCACTTCGCGGACACGGGAGACGGAAACCTTGCCGTCGATCAAATCACCCAAACCCGGCAATGTCTTGTAAGGCACATCTGTCGTTTTGCAGCAATCGACGATGGTGCGCATCTGGGCGGCGCTGGCGGAAGGTATGGCAAGGATAATCTGCTCGACACCGTATTCCTTCACGATTCGGTCCAGATCCGCTATTGGCCCAAGAACGGGAACACCATGCAGCGTCTGGCGAAACTTAGCAGGCAGGTCGTCGACGAACCCGACCACATCGTATCTCAAAACGGGATTGTCCTGGATTTCGCGCAACAACTTTTCTCCGGCGTTGCCGGCACCGATAATCAGAAAACGCTCAGCGGGGGCCGCTTTTTTTTTGAAGGTCAGCCCCAGCGGAAGCGGGGCGTGGACCAACCGGATCAAGAGCCTAAGCCCGCCGATGGCCATCAGGCAGAGAATGAAGTCAATCACAAAAATTGATCGCGAAAAGCCCGTGAAGCGAAAGAGGGCCAAAATGACGATGATGATGAGCATCGAGGCGGCTGCACAGGCTTTGACGATGTTGAGGACGTCATGCACACCGAAATAGCGCCACATGCCCTTGTACATATCGAAGGCCAAGAACAGAATCAGCTTCAGCGGCAGGATCCACCAGATCGTATTGAGGAAAATCTTGAGGTGTGAAACGGGAATATTGGCTTCAAATCGCAATACAAAGGAGAGGAAATAGGCTCCGCCAACAAGGATAGCGTCGCAAACCAACAGAATCCAAAAGTTGCGGTTAGCGGTCAACCGTGACAACATGGCCAACTCCACACTTCAATGGCAACCTCCGGTGCTCTGGAGGGGAAATTTATGATGGATCTTTGAAGCCGCTTCTGCTTTAGGAGCAGCATTAGGGTCGCGGAAGGAAATAATTCCACAATATGGCGCCGGATTTTGGTTCGGCACCCAGGCACATCCGTCGGCGCATATCGGGATATGTGGCGGCGGATGGAACGCCGGTGACGGGCCAACAGGCCTTTCGTATTTCTCTTCCTCGTTTCGTCCGAATAGGAATATTCTGCAGGTTTGGGTTAGATGAA
>JAWOIA010000134.1:0-6803 GCA_046484885.1 Desulfosarcina sp.
ATTGTCAGAGACAAGATCGGCTCGTTTAAAGAGCGGGACGACATGCAGAAATGGCTGCAAAAATGGATTCTTCAGTATGTCGATGGTGATCCAGCCCACTCGAGCGAGACAACAAAAGCCAAGAAACCGCTGGCCGCCGCCGAGGTCGTTGTTGAAGAGGTGGAAGGCAACCCCGGTTACTACACGTCAAAGTTCTATCTGAGACCCCATTACCAACTCGAAGGGTTGACCGTCTCCTTGCGACTGGTTTCCAAATTGCCTTCGGTGAAAAAATGATCAACACCGAATGATCAATCTCCGCCCTGGCCGAAATTCACAAAAAGGGGGGGATGAAACGTTTTACAAAACTGTCAACCGCGAACCTCAATGAAAGGAGAACAACCATGGCTGTAGATATTCTTTTAAAAATCGAAGGGGTCGATGGCGAGTCAGTAATCGATAGTCATGAAGGCGAAATCGATGTGCTATCATGGAGTTGGGGCATGACCCAGTCCGGCTCGATGCATATCGGCGGCGGCGGCGGTTCAGGCAAGGTTAACATGACGGACGTTTCACTGACCAAATACGTCGACAAGGCCTCCACCAACCTGATGCGGGCCTGTTGCAACGGCGAACATCTGAAGAAGGCGATCCTGACCGTGCGTAAAGCCGGCAAGAACCCGGTGGATTACATGGTCATCACGATGGAACCGATCCTGGTCACATCGGTGAGTACCGGTGGCAGCGGCGGTGAAGACCGCTTGACCGAAAATGTCTCCCTGACTTTCGCCAAGGTCAAAGTCGGCTACACCCCCCAGAAACCGGATGGAACTGCCGATGCGGCGATCGAGTTGACCTGGAACGTCGAGAAGAACATCGAGGAGTAGAGCACCGGCGGATAGGCAGAAGGGCGCCGGGGAAACATCGCCAACGCCCCATTTGTTGGTACTGCTCGGCGCATCTTCATGCCCCGTCGATTGTTGCCAAACCCAAAATGGAAGAAGGGCGACCATGCTAGCAGAAGCGTATTTCCGTGAAGGCAATCTGATGGGCGCCCTCGCGGCATTGCAGCAGGAGATTCGCAGCCACCCGGAAAACATCCGATACCGCGTTTTCCTCTTTCAGTTGCTTGCCATTCTCGGCCAGTGGGAACGGGCCTTGAATCAATTGGAGGTGTTGAGCGGCATGGAGGCAAGCACCTGGTCGATGGCGCACATGTACCGGGACGCCATCCATTGCGAGGCGATGCGTGCCGATATTTTTGCCGGTCGGCGCAAGCCGGTGATCTTCGGTGAGCCGACGCAATGGGTGGCATTGCTGCTCGAATCACTGCGCCTGTTGGCGGAAGGACAGCCTGCCGCGGCAGCGGCGTTGCGCAATCAGGCTTTTGAACTGGCGGCTGAAAGTTCCGGCGGAATCGATGAACAGCCCTTTAGTTGGATCGCGGACAGCGATTCGCGCCTGGGACCTGTGCTGGAGGTGATCCTGAACGGCCGGTACTACTGGGTCCCTTTCGAGCAAATGCGGGGGATCAACATCACCGGAGCTGAGGATCTGCGGGATTTCGTCTGGCTGCCGGCCCATTTTACCTGGGCCAATGGCGGTGAGGCTTACGGGCTGATACCGACCCGCTACCCCGGCTCGGAAGCCGCTGAAGACTCCGCGATTCAATTGGCCCGCAAAACAGACTGGGTCGAGTTGGCTGAAGGAGTTTATCAAGGCTTGGGGCAGCGGATGCTGACGACGGATCAGAATGATTATCCCCTTCTGGATATTCGCCGCATCAACTTGCAAAACAAACCCTCGGAGCCGTGACGCCGTGGCCGAGTTAACTCCCAGGGAACGCCTGCAGCCATCGCTGCTTGACCGGCTGGCCGATGACAAGCCGGCCGAGAAAGTCGAGTCGCGCGAACAGCGTGTGCTATCGTTCTCCAGACTCAGACAATCGGTTATCCGGGATTTGGAGTGGCTGTTGAATACCGGCTGTCTGGAAACAGCTCAGAATCTCGACGCTTACCCGGATGTCAAACAGTCCGTATTGAACTATGGCATGCCGGACCTCACCGGTACGACCATCAGCAATGCCGACCAAACCACCTTGGAGCGATTGATTCGGCAGGCCATTTTGTCTTTCGAACCCCGGATTCTCAAACATTCGCTTAAAGTTCGGGCAAAGGCCACCGGAAAGCACAACACCATCGTTTTTGAAATTGAAGGGGAGCTGTGGGCCCAGCCCTTGCCGGAGCGCCTCTATCTCAGGACTATTCTGGACCTTGAGCTTGGCAGTGTCGAGGTCAAAACTTAAGACTGAAAACCATGGATCCACTTTTGCTCAAGTACTACAATCGCGAACTGCAGTACCTGCGCGAGATGGGCGGTGAATTCGCCGAGGAATTCCCCAAGATTGCCGGCCGTTTGGGCTTGAACGCATTCGAATGCGCCGATCCCTACGTCGAGCGATTGCTGGAGGGCTTCGCTTTCCTGGCCGCCCGGGTTCAGCTGAAAGTGGATGCCGAATTTCCACGGTTTACGCAGCACTTCCTGGAAATGGTTTTCCCATACTATCTCGCGCCGATACCATCCATGGCGATCGCCCAGCTGATGCCCGACCTGAATGAACCCTCCTTGCAAAACGGCATGCTGATCCCCCGGGGGTCTCAACTGCGCAGCCAGATCGGCAAAGGCGAGCAGACCGCCTGCGAATACAGCACGGCCCACGATGTAACCCTCTGGCCGCTGCAATTGAACGAGGCGGAGTATCTTTCCAGCGCCAATGCCGTTGCGAATCTATGTGCTCCCAGCCGGCAGGGCCTCAAAGCAGGCCTGCGCTTGCGCTTGCGCTCTACCGCCGGCCTGCAGTTCAATCATCTGGCATTGGACAAGCTGACGGTTTTTCTGCGGGGCGAGGATGTCGCCCCTCTCCTCTATGAACAACTTGTGGCCAATGTTATGGACTGTGTGGTGCAATCCGGCCGCAAATCGCTTTCGCGGGGCATCTCGATCGGGGCGAGGGCGATCAACCGGATAGGTTTCAAGGACGATCAGGCCCTTCTGCCACGCACCTCACGATCGTTTCGGGGTTACCGCTTCCTGCAGGAGTATTTCGCCTTTCCGGAGCGATTTCTGTTTGTCGAGTTTTCCGGTCTGCAGCCGGCGGTGCGCCGCTGCGAAGATACCATGTTGGATCTTATTTTCCTCTTCGATCGCAGCAATCCGCAATTGTTCGAGGCCGTTGATGCGTCCCATTTCAATCTGTTCTGTACCCCGGCGGTCAATCTGTTTGCCAAACGTGCGGACCGTATTCATCTTTCGCCTCACATGTCCGAATACCACATCGTGCCGGATCGCACCCGGCCCATGGATTTCGAGGTCTACGCAGTGACCGAGGCGTTGGGATTCGGCCCGCGCGCGGAACCGGAAATCGCTTTTCTGCCTTTCTACGAAGTCAAGGATCGATCGTCTTACCGGCGAAACCAGGCCTTTTACACCCTGCTCCGCGAACAGCGCCGCCCTTCGACGAAACAGCGGCGCTTCGGAGCCCGCTCGAGCTATATCGGCAGTGAGGTCTTCCTGTCGCTGGTTGACGCTCAGGAAGCCCCCTTCAGCAGCAGCTTGAAGCAACTCGGGTTGCAACTGCTGTGCACCAACCGTGACCTTCCGCTGCAAATGCCAGTTGGTGTCGGTCAGACTGACTTTACCCTGCAATCCGGCGCGCCGGTGGCATCGATTCGCTGTCTTGCCGGACCGACCCGCCCCAGGGCCTCGAATTTTCGCAAAGAGACCGCCTGGCAGGCGATCAGTCACATGGCGCTGAATTATCTATCCCTCGTCGACAATGACCAGCAGCAGGGGGCCGCTGCCCTGCGGCAGATCCTGATGCTGTATGCGGACACCAGTGACCCGACCATCCGCAAGCAGATCGACGGTATCGTCTCCATTCGCTCCCAATCGGTGGTCAGACGCATCGACACGCCGGGTCCGATCACTTTCGGGCGGGGACTCGAACTGATGATCAGCTGCGACGAATCGGCCTTCGAGGGCAGCGGGATAATCCTGCTGGGGAGCGTTCTGGAACAATTTTTTGCCCGTTATGTCAGTATCAATTCGTTCACTGAAACAGTCATGCAATCCACGGATCGTGGCGAGATTATGCGATGGCCGGCACGGATCGGAAGACGGAACACGATTTAGCCCAGCTGATCGGCGCTATTGCTGAAAAACCCTATGCGTTCGGTTTTTACGCGGCTCTGCGCCTCATCGAGTGTATCTTCGCCGATAAGCCCAGGTTGGGAACGTCCAAACGGCCCGTCGAAGATCCGATCCGTATCGGGCAAGAACCGGCCACCACGTTTGAGTGTGCCACCCTGACGGCCTTCCAAATCGCCAAAGATGCAAAGCCACATCGCCTGACGGTACGTTTTCCGGGTCTTTTAGGGCCCAATGGCCCATTGCCTCTGCATCTGACGGAATATGCCCAGAATCGGATCCGTCGGCACGGTGATCAAACTTTCGTCCGGTTTCTCGACATCTTTCACCACCGGATGCTGTCGCTTTTCTACCGGGCATGGGCAAACAACGAACCGACGATCGGCTTTGACCGTCCGGATGACGACCAGTTCGGCAACTATGTGGGCGCTCTGGCCGGCATCGGGATGTCAATGCTGCGCAAGCGCGATGAGATCGACGATACCACCAAGTTCTACTATTGCGGGCGGTTGTCCTCCCAGACAAAATCCGCGGAGGGCCTCGAGGACATCCTGCACGATTACTTTCAGCTTCCGATCCGGATCATGCCCTTCATAGGGGAGTGGCTTGATCTGCCGGTTCGCGACATCTGCCGCCTGGGTCTCGATCCAGGCAATGGGGCCCTTGGTCGGTCGCTGATGCTCGGCAAGCGGGTCTGGGGTTGCCAGCACAGGTTTCGCATCACCATAGGCCCCCTGGATTTCAGCGACTATCAACGCCTGCTGCCGGTCGGAGACCGGATCCGCCGCCTGGTTGCACTCGTGCGAAACTACATCGGGGATGAGCTGGCCTGGGACGTGCGGTTGATTCTCAAGCGGGAAGCGGTGCCGCCCCTGCGCCTGGACAACCGCTCCCGCCTGGGGTGGACCACCTGGCTGGGAAACCGGTCGGCAAACAGCGACGCCGATGACCTCACGGTCAACGTGTTCGATTTTATCACCCAACCAACCAAAGGAAGAACCACGTGACGGAAATCAGCCGCAGCGCGCTGTTTGGAAAATTGAACCGCTTGGCTTATCAGGCGATCGACAGCGCCACCGTTTTTTGCACGATGCGCGGCAATCCCTACGTCGAACTGGTGCATTGGCTGCACCAGATCGTTCAATTGCAGGATTCGGATCTGAAGCGGATCACCGCCTTTTTCGATTTCAACCTCTCCAATCTGGCACGCGACATGACCGCCGCCCTGGACCGCTTGCCGCGGGGATCCACCAGTCTTCAGGACTTGTCGTCGCATGTGGACGAAGCCGTCGAACGCGGCTGGGTTTACGGCACACTGATGTTCGGCGACACGCGCGTACGCACCGGCCACCTGCTGGTGGGCATTCTGAAGACCGGCGGGTTGCGACGGGCCTTGGAAGGGATCTCCAAGGAGTTCGCCAAAATCAACCTGGACACCCTCACCGGACAATTCCAGACCATCGTCGCCGGTTCACCGGAAGAGGGCCAGGCCGCCGCGGATGGCACGCGGCTGGGTGGTGAAGCCGCGGCGTCAACCGGAGAAGCGGTGCCTGCGGCTTTCGGCAAGCAGGAGGCGTTGCGCCAGTTTTCCGTCGACCTCACCGAAAAGGCGCGCCGTGGCGAGATCGATCCCATCGTGGCGCGCGATGAGGAAATTCGCCAGATTATCGACATCCTCATGCGGCGCCGGCAGAACAACCCCATCCTGACCGGTGAAGCCGGGGTGGGCAAAACCGCTGTGGTGGAAGGGTTCGCCGTGCGCCTGGCCGGCGGCGACGTTCCGCCGCCCTTGCAGCATGTCAGCCTGCGCCAGCTGGACGTGGGATTGCTGCAGGCCGGCGCCAGCTACAAGGGGGAATTCGAGAAACGCCTGCGCCAGGTGATCGACGAAGTCCAGGCCTCGGAAAAGCCGATCATTCTGTTTATCGACGAGGCCCACACCCTGATCGGCGCCGGCGGCGCGGCCGGCACCGGAGACGCGGCCAACCTGCTGAAGCCGGCCCTGGCACGCGGCACCTTGCGGACCGTTGCGGCCACCACCTGGGCGGAATACAAAAAATACATCGAAAAGGATCCGGCGTTGACCCGGCGCTTCCAGGTGGTCCAGATCCTTGAACCCAGCGAGACCAAGGCCGTTTTGATGATGCGCGGGATGGCGTCGGTCATGGAACAGCACCACCGGGTCCAGGTTCTCGACGAGGCCTTGGAAGGCGCCGTCAAACTCTCCCATCGCTACATCCCGGCCCGTCAACTGCCGGACAAAGCCGTCAGCCTGCTCGACACCGCCTGTGCGCGGGTGGCCATCAGTCAGCATTCGGTGCCGGCCGAGGTGGACGATTGTCGCCGGCGGATCGGATTTCTCGAGACCGAGCTCCAGATCATCGGTCGGGAACACAGCATCGGAATCGATACCGATGTTCGCTACAAGGCCGCCACCGAACGGTTGGCTGTCGAGAAAGAACGGCTATCGCAACTGGAGGAGCGCTGGGAGACCGAGAAAGGCCTGGTCAAAGAGATTCTCGCGATTCGCAAAAAGCTGCGCGATACCACCGGTCAGGTGGAAGGCAGCGGGGAAGCCGCGGCTAAACCGCCCGAGGCGACTCAAACCGACGATCAGG
>JAWOIA010000033.1:0-29649 GCA_046484885.1 Desulfosarcina sp.
ACACCGTCCGCGAAGCTGTCGAGGCAACCGGCGCCAACGCCAGCGTCCTCTTCGTCCCGGCCCGCTTTACTGCCGACAGCGCCTGCGAGGCGATGCAGGCGGGCATTCCTCTGATCATCACGGTCGCCGAACATGTGCCGGTCCACGACATGCTGGGCGTCTATAAAATTTTGAGCCTAACGCAGACGTCGGGCGAAATTACCGTTTATGGAAGGACACTAGCATAATCAATGACCAACCAGTCCCTGGTGGGGACGGCGAGGACCATGCCGCCCCACAGGTTCGCGTTAGCCCTGGGGGGATCCCTCCACACAGACACGTAATAGGAGAAACCATCATAAAGGCAGCAAATCCTTATATCTACTTCAACGGAACCACCGAAGAGGCATTTACTTTCTACAAGTCAGTGTTCGGTGCGGAATTCGAGGCCGTCATTCGTTTCCGCGATTTCGACAAAAACCCTATGGGCGTCCCCGATACCGACACTTGACAAGATTGCTCATATCGCCCTACCGCTCAGCCCCAACAACATGTTGATGAGCACAGACCACCTTCAGTCATTTCCCGAGAAGTTCAATCCGGGAAGCAACTTCTGCATCGTCCTCGAACCGGAAAGCACCGAGGAGGCGCAACGGCTATTCGAAGCACTCTCCACCGGAGGTGAAGTCAAGAGACCTCTGCAGAAGACCGAGTGGGCCGAGAGGCACGGCGAATGCGCAGACAAGTTCGGCGTCCAATGGATGGTGAACGACACTGGTAACGTGCAATTCTTTGTAGGCCAAGGGAGTTGATTCTGCAGAACAGCCACGCTAACCGGCAAGTCGCCAGGCCGTGTGGCGTAAGTATAACCAATTCATTCAAGACTACGCCACTTCGTGGCGCGGCTTAATTCAAACGTTAGGATTTAGAACGTCTCACTCACAAAAGGAGAAATATTATGAAAAGCAATCCTGTTGTTTGGTTTGAAATTTACGTAGAGAACATGGCGCACGCCAAAGCTTTCTACGAAGCCACACTCGACGTTAAACCCGGCAGGAAGCCTCGGGAGTCGGCAAATCGAAAAACCGGTTCACAAATGACTTGACAAGGCATCGTGCAATGGTGAAGGTTGTTGCCATTAGCACCTTGTTGAGCGTTTCCCATTTTGGTATTTTAGGATGCAAAAGCATGAATGGGGGGTCAGGTGCGTCAAACCCCTTGGGATTGCCGATCTTAGCGCATAGGCGGTGTCAGATGCCTTGTATCTGCGGCAAGCTCGACAATCGCTCAAATTAGTTGATCTTAAACGGATTGGCATGGCTACCAGACACTCGAACTATACTATCTGCGTTGCACTGGCCGGCATGCTTTTATTGAGCGTGATCGCTCAGGTCGCTCCCGAAACGAAAGCGTGCGCCACCATCCAATGCTGCTGTACAGCGGCAGTTGATGTGAAGCGCGGCAACTATGCGCCTGGCGAGACTCCCCGAACATGCCAACTTCAGTCGCCTTGCTGCGACATTGACCCAATTGGTTCACACCATGTGCCTTTGGCGGCCGTATCTGCCCAGACCCACTCTCGGTCATTCATGATTGCACTGCTATCATCCCCTGCATCGATTCCATTCAAATCAGTTGAAAGCGGGGTCGACCCTTATCGGTGCCAGCCTCCCCGGAGTGGCAACATACCGATATATCTTCTGACCCTGACGCTTCTGTGTTGATTTTTCACGATTTGCCTTTGCACTGACCCCAAAACGTCACTTCCCGGGCATTCAAATCGTCCTGGATCACAACGCGGTGCCTTCGCGTGCCTAAGCACATCGGGTTCATTCTCGGCAGCGTTGTTCCCAACGACATGCCACCAGGGACTTGCCGCCGGCATGATCCAACCCGTCACAGATGGTCTGCGCGTACATGCCCGCAGCGGGTACAAACAGGAACCAAGTTGAGCGATTGTCGAGCTTGCGGCAGCATCACGGAAGTTGGCGCTGGGCTATAAGTATAGTGTGGCCCATGCGCGACGACATCTGAGGCCGGTGATGCGCCAAGATCGGCAACCCGGTGGATAAATGGTTCGCCATAAAGGGCCTGAAGCCCATGAAGGGGGAAAACGATTGAACGTCCAGCGTCCAACGCTCAATGGAAAAAATAAAACCGACAGGTATTCTTTCACGAGCACTCAAAATGGAGAAATAAAATGAAAACACCGGGTATTAAATACCTTTTGCTTTTATCAGGCCTGGCAGCCGCTCTGTCCCTTTCAGGTTGCGGGGAAAAAACCTACGGCAGTGGAATAGACCCTGAAGCTGAATTAAAAACGGTGGCTGAGATATTCACCAATCCGGAATTGCAGGGACGAAAGGTAACCGTTCAAGGGCGCATACATGCCCAGTGCCCTTCCAACGGTTGCTGGTTTGTGCTCCAGGATGACACCGGACAGATATATGTGGATCTGTCGCAGAACGGCTTTGAGCTGCCGCCCATGCAGGGACGCACCATAGCCGCGGCGGGAGTTGTGTCATCCTTCAAGGGCGCGATGATGATGATTATAGCTGAGGGGGTTGAGCTGAGATGACCGGATTATTTAAACTCGCAGTCCAGAATCTTTTACGGCACCGGACCCGCAGCCTGCTCACCATGCTGGGTATTGGAGCGGCAGTGGCGGTTCTCTTCTCGGTATTTTCTTTTAACCGGGGCTTTGAGGCAGGCCTTGAAAGGGAACTCAAGGGCACCGGACTTCATTTTATGGTGGTGCCATCGGGCTGCGCCCATGAGGTGGCGGCCCTGGTTCTCCACGGCGCGGTTATCCCCAAATATCTTCAGGCCAATGTAATTGATAAAGTCAGCAGCGCCGAAGGGATATCCCTGGCCACACCCATACTTGTGGCCCAGATGCCCAATCCTGAAGGCAAGCGTATTGACTTGGTTTATGGCGTTGAGACCACCATGCTGCCGGCTATTAAGCCTGACTGGGAAATCACCGGCGAATATCCGGCAGGGGAGAATGAATTGCTTCTGGGTTTCAACGTTGCTCTGCACAACGCACTCGTGCCCGGAGATGAGCTAAGTTATTCCGGGGTTGAAGGTGCATTTGTTGTAAAAGGCATTGTGGCTCAAACCGGCAGTCAGGATGACGCCTTTATCTACATGGACATCAGAAAAGCTCAGCAAATTTTGAAAAATCCCGGCGGCGCAACCGCCGTGGGAGTTAAAGTTGAGAACCCTGTCCGAATGAATGAAGTGATCGAAAGCCTCGAGAACCGGGTTCCGGGGATTCAGATCGTCACCATGGGTCAGGTCATGAATTCTGTTACCACGGTCGCAGCTTCGGCCCGTTCCCTCAGCCTTGCTGTGGCCATAGTGGCTCTCATTATCGGTGCCGTGGGAGTGATGAACGCCATTCTCATGGCGGTTTTTGAGCGGACTCAGGAGATAGGCATGATGAGGGCCATTGGCGCCTCCCGATGGGATATCTTTCATATAATTCTGAAGGAAACAGCCCTGCTCACTATTGCCGGCGGGATTTGCGGCATCCTTATCGCTGCAGCGGGATCAACCCTTATCGAAGGCTTTGTGCGCCGGGCTATGCCCTATGTGCCAACTGGGGATATGCTCAGCTTTGAACCGCTTCTGGCGATAGCCTGTGTTTTATTCGCCATGATTACGGGTCTTATTGCGGGCTTGTATCCGGCATGGAAGGCGTCACGGATCAATCCCATTGAAGCGATTAAAGGATAATGCAAATGATCAGACTGAATAAAGTTGAAAAGATATACCTGAGGGGATCCGAAGCGGTGAGGGCCCTGAGGGGCGTTGACCTTGAAATCAAGCCAGGGGAGTTCGCGGCGGTTACAGGCCCCTCGGGAGCCGGGAAGACAACCCTTCTTCATATCCTCGGATGTCTCGATACGCCGGTCAGAGGAGAGGTGCTGTTTGACGGCGTAAGGGTTGACAGAATGTCCGAAAAGGAGCTGACGAGGATTCGCCGGGAAAAGATAGGCTTTATATTTCAGCAGTTTTATCTTATTCCTGGACTTTCGGTGGCGGACAATATCGCCCTGCCGCTTCTTTTTAAAAAGGAGCAGCCGGACAAGAAGCGCATTGAGGCGCTTGCCCGAATGGTGGGGCTTGAGAAGCGCACCGGCCACGTGCCCGCGGCTCTTTCGGGAGGGGAGATGCAGCGTACCGCTATAGCCAGGGCCCTGGTCAATCAACCTGAGATAATACTGGCTGACGAACCCACTGGCAACCTTGATTCTGAAAACAGTGAGAAGATTTTCAATATACTTAAAGGACTCAACAACAACGGCCTAACGGTTCTGATGATCACCCATAATCTTGATCTAGCCTCGAGAGCTGAGCGGATCATCAAGATGAAGGACGGCATGGTTGAAGCGTGATAATGGTTTTTTACGCAAAGCCCCCGGATGCGATACCAACTGCCGGCGACACAACGCATACGCGTCCCCTGACTTCCTGTTTACGGTGGCATTGCAGCGCAGCGAACCATTGTGATGGCACTCATGCATGATCTGATTTTGGAAACCGACCAGACCTTGTGTTACGGGCCAGACGGTTACGGTATCTCCTGCGAGGGGACCGGACAGGACGCCGCTTTTGCCAAGTCGTCGATACAAAGGCAGCCACAGCGGTTTCAGGCCATGGGGTCGGTGGTCAAGGACGCCTGGACAGGCGCCGTCTGGAGCAGGGATGCCAGCCTCGCGCAGTTTCCGCTGACCTGGCAGGAAGCCCGGGCATTTGTTGCTGAAATGGGCGCGCGCCGCGATCATGGCCTCGATGGTTGGCGGCTGCCGTCGCGGCGCCTGCTTTTTTCCCTGATCAGCCATCAACACGTCAACCCGGCGCTGACGGTCCGGCACCCGTTTCTGAATGTATTCAGCGGCTACTATTGGACCGGGCAAACGTGCCGGCGGCTGCACGACCAGGCCTGGTACCTGCACTTGGGCGGCGGCCGCATTTACAGGGGGATGAAGCACGGTTCCTACATGGTCTGGCCGGTGTGTCCGGCCCCCTGCCGGCCGGACGATACCGACCCGCTGGTAGCCGAGCGGTTTGTCAGCGAGGGCGATACGGTTCGTGATACCCGCACCGGTTTGATGTGGGCGCCGGCAGCCGGCTTGGACGGCCGCCGGCTTACCTGGCAAGCGGCCCTGGCGGCAGTGGTGGCCTTCAACCGGGCAAAGCCGGGCGCTTTCGACGACTGGCGCCTTCCCAATATCCGCGAGCTGGAAAGCCTGGTCGATCTTGATTCGCACTCCCCGGCGCTGCCGGACGGGCACCCCTTTGCACATGTCCGGGAAGGCTACTGGTCGGCGACTACCAGCGCTTATGAACCACGCTACGCTTGGGTCATGTACAGCACGGACGGCGCGGTAGGGGTGGGGTTCAAGCCACGGGCCGAATTTTACGCCTGGCCGGTTAGGCGTGGGTGACAGCTGAATGCTTGCATCATAGATCGGACACCGCTGTTATCGGTTACGATGTCCCTATTTTTGTATATGCTTTATTAGCACGGAGAATCTGTGCGATGGAACTGACCCCCAACCTGTATGCCTTCTTGTGGAACTCGCCCAGCGCGAACAACTGCAACACCTACCTGATTCGCACCGCCGGCAAGACCATCCTGATCGACCCGGGGCATGCGGCCTGCTTTGAGCATGTGCGCCAGGGTTTGGACGGCATTGGGCTGTCGCCCGAGGCCGTCGACCTGATCGTATGCGCCCATGCCCATCCGGGGACCATATAGAGGCGGTGCGCCTGTTTGAGCAGAGCCCGGCGCTGTTTGCGCTACATGCCGACGAGTGGCGGTTGGTGCAGGCAATGGCGCCCTACCGGTAGGCGTCCATGAATGTAAGCCTGGATGACTTCCAACCCGATTTTCTCTTGACCGAGGGACCATTGGAGGTGGGTGACATCCAGCTTTGGCCAAAAGGTAGTCAAAGGCGTATCGATCGGCCTCGCACTCGAATCCTCGGGAGTAGGCCAGCTCGGTCAGCAACGGTAAAACACCGTCCCCCCCCCGGTCAGCTTAGCGCCGGTCTGTTTAGGCCCTCAGCGACCATCACTCAATGATAGGAAACGTGTTGGCGCCCTGCGGCATCACGGTAATGGTTGGTTGGGCGGTCCCGCAACGCCGGTAGGCGAGCTCAAGCGCTTCTGCGATCGTGGCCACCGGTTCCACGTGGGCTCTGCGGGCAAAGGTGAAGTTCTCGGGATCGGTGAGAAGAATGATCGTCCCTTTTTCCTTGTACTCAAGCTGTTTGATGGCCAGCCACCCGGAGATAAGAAAATTGGCCCGGGCGGCCTTTTCCAAGGAGTAGAGGTCCTCGTACTGGAACCAGTCGAAAAATTCAGGCGGATCCTGAATCAGGGGGCACTGGGCCAAAATGATGGAGACACCGCCGGGTTTCATTGCGTAGCAGGCGTTATCGATGGTTTTCTGGGATTGATAAAGGTTGATATCTTTGGGATACCCACCAGCGGTGGCGATAACGATGTCCGCCTTTTCCTTGACTCTGACGCCGTAAATCCGCTCAACCATTGAACAGGCCGCCATCCAGGCCGATATCCAGTTTCCAGTGAAGATGCCGGCAATTTCCCCCTCCAAATTCGGTACCACGTTGATCAGAAAATCGGGTTTCAAAAACGCGGCCACCTCCATCATATCCTCGTGGATGGGGTTGCCTTTGGTAATTGCGCTGGCACATAAGGGGTTTGAACCCCCGCCGACTTTATCGGTCAAGGCCAGCAGATGGTTTTGCTGGATAGTCCTCAGTGAAGCAGCTCCAGGTAAAACGCTTTTCCGGCCACCCCCGAAACCAGCCATGTAGTGGTATATCACCCCGCCAGTCATGATCAGCCGGTCCGCCTGGGAAACGATGGGATTCACTGCCACTTCGGTGCCTCGGCTGGTTTTGCCCAGGTAGGTCATGTCACTGTCCCAGGCATTGTGGTTGACAACGCGTACCCGGTGGCACACCTGGGCCGAACATATTTCGACGAATTCAGTTTCGGTGTTGGGGCGGTGGGCGCCAACGCCAATAACGATGGTGATGTGATCGTCGGGTAAGCCGGTTTCAGTGAGATAGTCCAGAAGAAGGGGCAAGGTGATGTCGTTGCGCTGCCAAGCACGGGTGATATCGCTAACGATAATGGCCACGCGATGATCCGGCGCAATGATCTCCTTGAGCGGGGGCGCGTCAATGGGATGGTCCAGCGCCCGCCGATAACTGGCCGTTATGTCGGCGATGGGATCGGCATGGCGACCTCTGACTTCACATAGAAACCGTTCCTCGGGCAGCTCAAAATCGAGAATGATCTTGCCATATTTAAGGGAGAACTGTTTTAGCATGGGATATCATTCCTTAAGGGGTTTGTCAGCGTACAACATAGCCAAACCAGCGGGGAATCAGCATGACCAAATCCGCCCAACAGGTACAGATCAGCAGGACCGTTATGGATGCCATCAAGAACGGGACAATTGCCCGTGAAAGGCTTTCCAGCCGGGTTTTGCCGATTGAACAAGCGATAAAGAGGCAAACAACTAAGTTGAGCGATTGTCGAGCTTGCTGCAGCACCACGGAAGATGGCGTTGCGCTTCAGTGGACTATGCGCGACGACATCTGACAGCGGTGATGCGCTAAGATCGGCAATCCCGCACCGGGTTCAAATTTGAACCCGTTCTGAAAATAATTGGCCTGTTATAAAAGTCATTTGTGTCATTGTGACAAATTTGAAACGCTCGCAAGGCTGACTTGCGGATCGCACCTCCCCGGTTGCTGCCTAGCGGGCGGGTTCCTCAGCCAAAGCAAACCGTGCCAGCGGTGCCATTCTGGCTTTGTTCAGGGAGAGGGTGTTGGCACCGATGCTGTAGTTGTCGACTTGGCCTAAGGTTTCCAGAAACAGTCTCTCGGTTTGCATGTCCGGGCAAGCCATCATGGTGGCACCCGAATTGCCGAAGCTGATCCGGTCGCCCGCTTTCAACTCATAAGAGCCAAAGAATTGGTTGCAGGACCCGTTGCCGAAAAACATGGACGTTTCCATATCAAACCGGATGAAGGCCGCTGCGGCGCCTTGCTGCAGCGGTATGGCGTTGGCTCTCAACTCGATCAGGACCCATTTTTTTCCTTCCAGTCTCGGGTCGACCCGATTTTTGACCAGGATGTACAAGTCAGCCAAGTCGCCGGTGATCCGCTTGCCCTCATTGTTTAAATGGAACAGGACATTTTCACCCACTTGGTAGGACCGGGTTTCTCCTTTAGAGCTGCTGAGGGTGACGGTAGCACCGGCGTCATCCCACACGAACACCCCCTCGTCAAAAAAAACATTGTTCTTCTTGCCCAGGTACTTCAAAACGCGTTTGAAGGTGCCGTCGGATTTTAAGGTAATGGAAGCAGCGATGCCTTCACAGTCGGCACAGGGCAGCGTGCCTTTGTAGACCCCTTTCCAGTCAAGGCTGTCTCTGCTGTTGTGAGCCGTATCGATAATCGCCGATGCAACGATAGATTCTGATTGCATGGTCGCTATCCCGCAGCCACAGGACAAACTCATCATCCACAAAAGGGCCGCTAACAGACAAAGCCATTGTTTTTTCATGATTGCCAAGTCTCCATAGGAACTGTCAGACCGTTGCCAGACGACCAGAACCCGGGCAGGAACCTGCTTTCCAGAAGTTTGCTTATGGCAAACGGGAATTGCGTGTCAAGGAGAATACGGTGCGCCCGCCGGAATGCGTCAAATGCGGTCGGGCCTGTCGATTATCGGGGACATCGGCCATCTCGTTCACCCCGACTGAGAGGAAAATCACTGCCGATCCAGCCCAAAATGGCTTCAGCGATCTGATCGGCCTCAGGGGCCAAAGCGATACCCGCCCCACAGGCAGTCATGGCGGGCGCAAGTGATGCTGATGATTCGAAAGGCATTGGGATCACTTGCAAAGGACTCGCAGGGCCCGCAAGCCCAACCTTCGGAACGGCCTGAACCAGAAGAAGCGAACCAGTCTGCTGAATTCGCCCATCACCCGGCCGATCTCTTTTTCGATCGATGGTTCAACCCGACAAAAAGAGATAACACAACGCTCGGGTCGCAGACTCTCGGGGAACAGACACGGGCCGAGGCCATTTTTCAGGAAAAGACAGTCCGAGGCAAAGAAACTTTCCCGGCCAAGGCCGGCCGCCATGGCCTCGCGCAACTCCGGCGCCAGGGTTTGGATGTAGATCAGGTCCCATTCAGTGATGATGTCGCCAGGATGAAGGTTGCGACAGCACAGGCCCTGACACTTGACCAGACAGTTCGCCAGGATCGGGGCGGATTTTCGGGTCAAGGCCGTCTGAGCTCCACGGATCTTACGGCAGATGGACAGAAGTTTTTTGCGCTCATCTGCGTTCAGCGTCGCGATTTTCTCTTCGGCGGCTTTGAAAGATCCGTTCAGACCCACGTAACCCATGCTCCTTTGGGGGCAAATGCCGATCAGTTGGGGATTTTCTCGGCCGTCTCTGAAACGGTCAACGCCGGCGGCCCACAATGCAATACGGGCCTGGATTCGGGTCTTTTTGGCCGCCAACGGCACCCGCTGCATTTATCAGGGTGGCATCGATAGTGAACACGGCGCGTTCAATCATCCTCACAGCCACATAAGGTGCTTTTATGAAGGCCGCCCCGATTTGTCAACAGACCCTATCTGGTCCCGGAGGTGACCACTTCGTTCTCGGCTCCGGTGTAAAAAGCCGATGTTGCTTGCCAACAGGGGCCCTTTTTGCTATTTTTCCTTTCCATTGGATCGACCGGCGCCGCCCCTGAAACCGATTCCGGCACCCACTGGACGATTGGAAATTTGTCTTTATATTATCCCCGATCATGTTTGGATCCGGCCGCTGGCATCAACTGCCAATGCCGGCGTTTGGCTCTTGTTTTGAACCCGACCGTGTTGGTAACCCAAACAACTGGAGGAGGTCCTCGATGAAGCGCGTTTTGTTGTTCATTGCCACCAACCTGGCCATTATCCTGGTGCTCGGCATCGTCCTGAGCCTGCTGGGCGTCGGCAGCATCCTGGACGAACAGGGCGTCGGCCTGGACATGTACAATCTGCTGATCTTTGCCGCGGTGTTCGGCTTCGGTGGATCGTTCATCTCGCTGGCCATCTCCAAATGGACCGCCAAACGCCTGACCGGGGCCCAGGTGATCACCACCCCCCGCAGCGAAACCGAAGGGTGGCTGGTCCAAACCGTTCAACGCCAGGCCCAGCAGGCCGGTATCCAAATGCCTGAAGTGGCCGTCTACGACGCCCCGGACGCCAATGCCTTCGCAACCGGCATGCGCCGCAACGCCGCCCTGGTGGCGGTAAGCACCGGGCTGCTGCGCAGCATGAGCCGCGACGAGGTCGAGGCGGTGCTGGCCCATGAGGTGAGCCACGTGGCCAACGGCGACATGGTTACCCTGGCTCTGATTCAGGGGGTGGTCAATACCTTTGTCATCGTGGCTTCGCGGGTTGTGGGCCATCTGGTGGACCGGGTCGTGTTCAAGACCGAACGGGGCCACGGCCCGGCCTTTTTCATCACCTCCATCATCGCCCAGTTGGTGTTCGGCATCCTGGCCAGCATCATCGTGTTTTACTTCAGCCGCCAACGCGAATTTCGCGCCGATTCCGGCGGAGCCAGCCTGGCCGGCCGTGAAAAGATGGTTGCGGCCTTAGAAAAGCTCAAACGCAGCGTCAACCAGCCCCACCTGGCCGACCAGATGGCGGCCTTCGGCATTTCGGGCAATCGTGCCGGCGGGATCAAGCGCCTCTTCATGACCCACCCGCCCCTGGAAGAACGTATCGCGGCCTTACGGCGCGGGTAGTTAGTGTCCATCCATAAATGGTTCTTTGGCCCGATATCGGCGTTATGCTCAAAATTTTATCCTCGGAATATCAACCATATGCCTGCGGTAAAATTTTTCGCATGCCTTGATCTCGACCCAAATTCCTCATTTCTGGATCAACACTAGTTCAACGAAGCCAGGGCAGGGTTGAAATCGAAGCCGACCTCGAGTAATCTGTTGACATGCCTGCGATCGCCGCGCACATTCACCGATACCGGCTCTGGCCCACACTGCCCATGCTGCTGTGTGTTGTTCTGTACCTCACGGCTTGCGCACGCCACGCCAAACCACCTGCGGTTGCCCCGCGCCCACCGGCGCCGATTCAGCCGCTGCCGCCAGTGGCGCAACCCGCCTTGCCCGCAATCCAGTTCACCGTCCAGGTGGGCGCTTTTTCCACCAGCGCGCGGGCGGCGGCCTATGCCGACCACCTGCAGGCTGCCGGGGTGGACGCCTATTATTTCATCGATATGGACCAGCTTTACAAGGTGCGCCTGGAACGCTTTGACAACCGGGAGGCGGCCCTGGCGCGCGGCCTGGAACTTCAGACCCGAGCGCTGATCGATGCGTTCTTCATTGTCCATCCCCAGCCGGAGCAGGCGCTTCCGGACCCTCCCCTGGCGCTGGGAGAGAGCATCGTGCGCACCGCCCATCGCTTCATCGGCACCGCCTACCGCTGGGGGGGCACCTCAGCCGAGAAGGGGTTCGACTGCAGCGGCCTGACCATGACCGTTTACCGCCTCAACGGGCTGGACCTGCCCCGCACCGCCCTGCAACAGTACCGAGCCGGAACGCCGGTGGCCAAGGAGGCAAGACGGCCCGGTGATCTGGTCTTTTTTGCCACCGACGGTACCCGGCGCATCTCCCATGTGGGCATCTACAGCGGCCAGGGCCAGTTCATCCACGCACCCAGCCGGGGCAATGCCATCCGCAGCACCTCCCTGGACAACAGCTATTTCGCCAGCCGTTACAAAGGCGCCCGCCGCTACTTCTGATCAGACCGTGAAAAGCCGATTTTAACGCCTGCCTTGATCGCGACCCAAACGCCTCGTTTATGGACAGGCGCGGCCCGCCATCACGCCACGCTGCGGGCACCCAGGCCCAAGGCCCGGCGCGCTTTTCTTCGATGGTGCGGCGCAGAAAGAGGGCCGCATTTTCCGGATCGGGTTCCACGGCGAGATGGCTGCTGCGGTAACGGGCGACCCGACGGCAGACCACGCGGGGCCGGAACATCCGGTTTAGATGAACCGCGTCATCATCTCGTCGATCATGGCATCCACATTGTCGGGGGTGATGCCGTACTGGACGCAGAAGGCATCCACCTTGGCGCGCCGTTTGGGATTGTTTATGTCGGCCAGGCGCGAAAAGAGGCCCAGGCGCCGCCCAACCTGGAAGCGGACCTGATCCTGGTCGGGAAGAGCCAGGAAACGGTCCAAGACTGCCAAAATCGCCGGTTTTGCCTCGGGAAGCCGTCCCTGGACCTCTTCGAAGAGGTTCAAAATATGGTCGCTGACAATCATGCTGCCGATGCCATCCAAATGATCGACGAACAGCCGGATCTCCCGGACCATTTCGCTATCGTTGAGTTTGACAAAACGGCCGTCGCCCTGCGCTTCGGCCAGCGGCAGACTTCGCGGTATGGCCAGTGTCCGCAGACGGATAAAATCGGGGTCGATCTGGTTGAGTGCATCCGCCGTTTCAATAGCGTGTTCACGGGAAAACGCCTTTCCTCCCAGACCCGGCATGACATATTCGGACAGCTCCATGCCGGCCTTTTTGACCTTCCGGCCGGCCGTGATCTGGGACCGCTTGTCCACCCCTTTGCGAACCAAACCCAGCACTGCGTCAGAACCCGACTCCAGGCCGATATGGACGCGGTTTAAGCCGGCCTCGCGCATCTGCAGCAGATCGCCATCACTGATTCGGGCGATGGTGTGCGATCGAGCGTAGGAGGTGATCCGGTCGACCCAGGGAAATCGGAACCGGAGGTGGCGCAAAATGCGAACCAGCTGATCGGGCTTGACCACCAGGCTGTTGGCGTCCTGGAGGAAAATGGCATGCATGCCCCCGGCATACCAGTTCAGCGCGGCACTGAAGGCCTGGCGCTCCTGGGGCGCAAGCCCCGCGGTCCGCTCATCGAGATCCTGGCGGTCAAGACGCCCCGAAGCGTCCACCAGTGATTTCAACATGGACAGGCAGCGGTGAATCGCGTCAATATCATCGATGACATGGGCTTCGGGGCGGACGGAAAAGCGCGCCCCTTTGTATACGGGGCAGAAGGTACAGTGATTCCACGGGCAGTTGCGGGTTACCCGTATCAGCAGGCTGCGCGCTTCACTGGGCGGCCGGATGGGTCCTTGCTCAAAATCATGGTCCATCCTCGCATCGGGCGTGGGCGGGTTCATGGTGGCCGATCTCCTGTCAGCAGGTGGTTTCTTTTTTTTAAAAGTTTCAACCCCACTATAATAAACCCGTTAGAGTCAAAGCCAAGGCCCAGGGCTCAAAAACCAGTGCCGGATCCGGGCATCGGCTTTTCCAACCGCTTCCACCGGTCGGGTGGGATTACGGGTTCCCGCAGGTGAGGCGAAGGGTGGCCCAGGCATCCCTTTGCGACGGTGTTCTGCGGTTCCAAGCCCTCTTTTCACTGCCGCAGCCGAACAAGTTCTGCTTTGACAAGCAGCGATGGTATGCCTTATGGTGGTGCCTCGAAAAACTCCAGGGATTCGGAACCGTTCGATTATGATCAGGAAACTGATTTGGTTGGTGATTGCCCTCTTCTTCGCCGGAATCTGCGCCGCCGGGCTGCTATACCTGCATCTGACCTCCTGGGCCAACCGGCCGATTGGGAAAATCGAACTGGAAAAACTGTTCACCGTCCACCCGGGCCAGGGATTGAAGCGAACGGCCATTGCGCTTGAACAGGAGGGTCTGATTACCGACGCCTTTCGCTTCACCGTTCTGGCCAGACTCGACAAGAAAGAAAAACTGATCAAGGCTGGAGAGTACTTTATCTCAACCGCCATGACGCCGAACGAGATTCTGGGACAGATCGTCGAGGGCCGCGTCCATCTCTACCGGCTCACCATACCGGAAGGGTTCACCCTCGCCCAGATTGCTGCGGCGGTTGCCACCGCAGGCCTGGATTCCGAAACGAATTTTCTCGATACCGCCCGCAAACCGGAAACAGCCAGAAGCCTCGGCATCGATGCCGACACCCTGGAAGGCTATCTTTTTCCAGACACCTACTATTTCCCACGGGGGCTGGACAGCGGCACCATCATCGCAACGATGGTCAAACAGTTCCGGACAGCCTTTAAACCGGCCTGGGAGCAACGGGCAGCAGAATTGGGGATGAGCCTTCATGAAGTGGTCACGCTGGCCTCCATCATTGAAAAAGAGACCGGTGAGCCTCGAGAGCGGCCGATCATCGCATCGGTTTTTCATAACCGCCTGGAAAAAGGTATGCGTCTGGAGACCGACCCGACCGTCATCTACGGCATCCCCGATTTCGACGGTCGAATCCGGCGTCAGCACCTGGAGACCGTCACGCCTTACAACACTTACAAAATCAAAGGACTGCCTCCCGGACCCATCGCCAGCCCCGGCGCCCTTGCCCTGGAGGCGGCACTGTATCCTGCCACGACCGACTATCTTTTTTTTGTGTCGAAAAACGACGGAACGCATCAGTTTTCCGTCACCCTTAAGGAACACAATGCGGCGGTTCAAATCTATCAACTGGGCAAATCCAAGCCTTGAGACGAGCACCGCTGAAGCCCGAATCCGTCAGGGCCCACTGCATCTGGATTTCGGCTCGCATCCCAATGGCAGGTAGATTCCGGATCGATTCGGCGCCCGGATCGGGATCCGGCTGATCCATTCAACCCGTCTGTGAAAGCGTTGGAAATGGCCGATGCCGAAAAAATATTGATCCTGGGCGGCTGCCGCAGCGGCAAGAGCGGACATGCCCTGCAGTTGGCCGAAAGCATGGGCCGGCGACGGCTCTTCCTGGCCACCTGCATACCTCGTGACGACGAGATGCGGGAGCGGATCGAACGGCACCGCCGGGAGCGCAGCCACACCTGGAAGACCCTGGAGGTCCCCATGGGTCTGGCCGCGGCCATCACCCGCCACAGCCGATCCTCGGACGTGATGGTGGTCGACTGCCTAACCCTGTGGCTGAGCAACCTGATCATGGAGGTCCAGGACACGGCGGAAATCAGGCAACGCATCGACGGTCTGGCTCAAGCGGTCACGGGGGCACCCAACACGGTGGTGCTGGTTTCCAATGAGGTGGGCACCGGCATCGTTCCGGAAAATAGGCTGGCCAGGCTGTACCGCGATCTAGCCGGCTGGACCAACCAGTCCGTGGCCGCCGCCTGCAACCGGGTGATCTGGACCGTAGCCGGCATTCCTGTTACCATCAAAGCCCCTTGTCCGAACCCGGCCCCATGAATGCCTTGATCGCCTCGCTCCAATTCATCACCGTTTTACCGCTGGGAAAACCGCGACCCTTCGATCCCAAAGGGATCATCATCCACTTTCCGTTGGCCGGTCTGGCCATCGGCCTGTTTCTGGCCCTGTTCGATCTGCTGGTATCTGCCTTTTGGCCGCCCACCGTAGCCGCCGTGCTGGATGTCATGCTGCTGGCAGCCATCAGCGGTGCCTTGCATCTGGACGGCCTGGCGGACACGGCCGACGGCCTCTATGGCCTACGGGATCGCGAAAAAAGGCTGGCCATTATGAAAGACAGCCGGGTCGGCGCCATGGGTCTGGTGGCCGTGACCAGTGTGCTGCTGATCAAGGCCGTCGCCCTGGGCAATATCGGGAGTGAACGTTTTCTGGTGTTGATGGTCGTTCCGGCCTTCGCCCGGTCAGCCATGCTTTTCGGCATGCAGCGTCTGCCCTACGCCCGCGACACGCAAGGAACCGGGAGCGATTTTTTCAAAACCCCTCTCTCCAAGATGGATTGTAAATACGTACTGGCACCCGTGATCCTCTCCCTGTTTCTGGGTTGGCGAGGTCTCCTGCTGAACCTGGTTTTCGCCGCAGTCACCGCCGGGATGATCCGGTTTTACCGCAAAAAGATGGGCGGTGTGACTGGAGATATGCTCGGGGCCATGACCGAGGTTTTGGAAGCGGTGCTTTTTCTGGCCCTGTCTATGGGAGTCGGCCCATGATCAGCGGTCATGGGGGCGATATCTACGGCCTGGCCCGGCAGCTGGGCTGCCGAGCGGATGAAATCAGCGACATGAGCGCCAACGTCAATCCCATCGGCCCCCCGCCGGAATTGATGGACCACCTGCAGGCCCTGCTGCCGGCCGTCACCGCCCTGCCGGAAGCGGATGCCGCCGGCATCGTCGCGGCTTTTTCGCGGTTTCATGACATCGATCCCGGGCAGGTTATGGCCGGAAACGGCACCACCGAGCTGATCTACCGGATTCCCCGCGCCCTGGCGGTCAAACGGGCCCTGGTGGTGGGCCCCACCTACGCCGACTACCAGGACGCCTGCACCATGAACCAGGTTGCTTGCGACTGGATCACCTGCCGGGAAAGTGACAATTTCGCGCCGGACATGGCGGCGCTGCGCAAAGGGGCGGCCAGAGCCGATCTGGTCTTTTTCTGCAACCCCAACAACCCCACCGGCGTTTTGACCCGCCGTGCGGAGATCCATGAATGGTGTTCCGCGCTTCCCGACACGGTCTTTGTCATCGACGAGTCCTATCTGCCCTTTACCCCACAGCCGGACGATGCAACCATGATCCGCTCTACCCTGCCCAATGTCATGGTGCTCAACTCCATGTCCAAAATCTTCCGGATACCCGGGCTGCGGATCGGATTCGTCAAAGCCCCCCCGCCACTGATGGCGAAGCTGGTGTCTTGGTCCCTTCCCTGGGCGGTCAACAGTTTGGCTCAAGTGGCCGTCCACTGGCTGATGGCCCACCCTGAAGCGGTCAAGCGGTTCCTCGCCACCACGCGCCTGATGATTTTTAAGGAGAAATTAAGAATAGAAGAAAGTATCCATCAGAAGACATCGATCCATTGTTATCCCTCGGCCACATCGTTCATGCTCATGCGGCTGCCCAAAGGGATAGACGCGGCCACGCTATGGCGTCACATGGCCGAGCAGCGCATCCTGATTCGAGACTGCAGCAACTTCGGGGGGCTGTCCGAGGCCTTTATCCGGATCTCAATAAAAACCGCGGCCGAAAATCGCCGGGCAACCGATCTGCTGGTCCGGTTCTGCAGCGACCCCGCCCGCCCGGGAGACGACCATGGGGACTGAAGCGTTGGCACTGGCGTTGACACTGGCCGTGGTCCTTGACCTGTGGATGGGAGATCCCCCATGGTTGCCCCATCCCGTGCGCTGGATGGGAACGGCCATCACCTGGATGGAGCCCCGGTTTCGGGCGCTGCCCCTCATACCACTGATTTCCGGCGCCCTCATGGCAAGCCTGCTGGTGGCAGGTGTGTGGACCATCGGCCTGCTGCTGGTCAAGCTCGCCGCATCGGTCCACCCCCTAGCCGAAATGCTTGTGCAAACCGCCATGATCTACACCTGCATCTGTGCCCGCAGTCTGGCCGATGCCGCTCTGGCCGTCGGAAACGCCCTGGGCCGGTCGGGTCTTGAAGCCGGCAGACGGGCCGTCGCCATGATCGTCGGTCGAGAGGTGGATCGCTTGGACGAAACGGCCGTCGTCCGGGCCACCGTGGAAACCGTGGCGGAAAACCTGGTGGACGGGGTCATCTCGCCGCTGTTCTTCGTCCTACTCGGAGGTGCCCCCCTGGCCATGGCCTACAAGATGGTCAACACCTTAGACTCCATGATCGGTTACAAAAACGACCGCTACCGGTACTTTGGCCGCTGGGCGGCTCGTCTGGACGATGCGGCCAATTTCATCCCCGCCCGCCTCAGTGTGCCGTTCATCGCCCTGGCCGCCCAATGGCTCAACGGCCGGGGAGGTGCGGCTCTGGCAACAGCCTGGCGGGATGGGTGCGCCCATGCCAGCCCCAATGCCGGATACCCCGAAGCCGCCTTTGCCGGTGCGCTGGGACTGTGGATGGGCGGCCCCAATTACTACCACGGCCGGTTGGTGAAAAAACCCATCATCGGCCAGGGGCTGGCCGAGGCGCAACCGGTCCATATCCGGCAGGCCTGCCGCCTGATGCTGGCCGCTAGCGTGCTGTTTTTCTTGGCCTCTGCCGCCGCACTGGCTCTGTTGACGATACCAGGATAAAAGATTGAAGCGAAACCCAGACCCAACCCAAATGGCGTTTCCCCCGCTGGAAAGATCCGCCAAAAGGAGCTTTGCCTTCAAGGTGGCCTGCCCCTCCTATGTTTATCGGGCCGGCTACGCGGACAACGTCCGTCACCTGGCCCCTTTTGTGGACGAAATCGAACTGCTGTTTTTCGAAAGCCGGTTCGACGACAGCCTGCCGCCCCGGTCGCTGATCCGGGAACTGGGCCGGCTGGCCCGATGCGGCGATATCACCTACAATGTTCATCTGCCGTCGGACATCGACCTGGGGCACCGGGATAAAAGGGTTCGCCAACGGGCAGTGGCTGTTTTGACCCGACTGATCGATCGCTGTGCATCCCTGGACCCCAGCACCTACACCTTGCATCTTAATCACAACCCATCCGATCCAAAGATCCAGCAGTGGCGAACCCGTGCGGCGGCATCCCTGGAGGCGGTCCTGGCGGCAGGGGTCCCGAGCCGCCGGATCTCAGTGGAAAACATCGATGACGATCTTGAAGCGGCGGCGGCGTTAATTCGGCACCTGGACCTCTCCGTGTGCCTGGACATGGGCCATCTGATGCTTCATGGATTGGACGTCGCAACCGTTTTCGACCGCTGGCAGGAGCGGATCACCATGGTACACCTGCACGGTGTTGAAGGCGGCCGCGACCACCTGCCGCTGGACCGGTGCCCCATGGCTCAAAGGGCCGCGGTGACGGATCGGTTGAATCGATTCGATGGCGTGATATCCTTAGAGGTCTTCTCGGTTGCGGCCTTGAACGCTTCCATCACCCATCTGCTCAGTCAGGAGTGGCGGTTGAGACGATCGGCCGGCAGCGCCGCCGCCCGTTTGCTGAATCCTGGCGCTGTGGAATCGTTTGGCGATGACTGAAAAACAGGAAAAAGTGGAACTGCTGGCGCCTGCCGGCACACCGGAAAAGCTGGAAATTGCCATCCATTACGGTGCCGACGCCGTCTATCTGGGCGGTAAGAACTTCAGCCTGAGGAATTTCTCGGCCAACTTCTCAGCCGCCGAGATGCATGCCGCCCGCCGCATGACTCGGGAAAAGAACGTCCGCATGTACGTGGCCGTAAACATCTTCTCAAGAGACAGCGACGCGCCCGCCATTGCCGGCTTTCTGGATTCCCTGGCAGCGGTTGAACCAGACGCCCTCATCGTCGCCGATCCGGCGATCTTCATGCAGGCCAGAACACGGCTGCCTCACACCTCCTTACACGTGAGCACCCAGGCCAACACCACCAACAGCGCTACGGCCGCTTTCTGGCGCCGTCTGGGAGCCGCCCGAGTCAACGCGGCCCGGGAGTTGACCCTGGAGGAGGTCGGCCGCATGGCCGCAGAGAGCGGTATCGAGGTGGAGGCCTTTGTTCACGGCGCCATGTGCATGGCCTATTCGGGCCGTTGCCTGATGTCCGGCTACCTGGCCCGGCGTGAGAGCAACCGCGGCCAGTGCTGTCAGCCCTGCCGCTTCCACTACACGGTAATGGAGGAGACGCGGCCCGGCTGCTATTTCCCCATCGCCGAAGATTCGCAAGGGGCCTACCTCTTCAACTCGCGGGACCTGTGCATGATCTCCCACCTGCCGGAAATGATCACGGCCGGCGTCCGTTCACTGAAGATCGAAGGCCGTATGAAGAGCATTCACTACCTGGCCGCAGTGGTCAAGGTTTACCGGGAAGCCATCGATACCTGGTATCGCGATCCGGGCGCCTATCGGGTCAACCCCCGCTGGCTGACCGACCTGGCAGCCGTCAGCCACCGGGGTTACTGCACCGGCTTCTATTTCGCTGACCCTACGCAGACCGAGGCCAACCTGGACAATCTGATCCATCCCGGCTACCGCTTTGTGGGCAAAGTCGTCGGTTCAAACGCCGACGGAGGCACCCGATTGCTGGTGAAAAACCGGTTTTTCGCCGGAGATGCGGTCAATATCCTCTCTCCCGACGGCCCCCCGCGGCCGGACCGCATTGCAGCCATCGTTGATGACCGGGGAGAACGGCTGACCCTGACCCAGCCAGGCGACACAGTCACCGTTTATCTCGATTCCTGTCCCAAGGAACTGGACCTGATCCGCTGCCCCGCAGCAGACACCGAGCGGACGACATCCTGATCACGACGGTCGCCAGCCAAGCGCAGACTCTCGAACACCTGGTTAAAGGTGGGATATTCCGCTTCAAAATAATGACGCTCGGTGGCTGTAAATCGTAAATTAAAAAACCGATCCGATAAAACGACGCCGTAGTACACGGTTTTTATGGTCACGTCATATGAATCCAGAAAGCTGTAAACCAGTTTGAAACCGTCGTGACCATCCACCGTTGCCGGTTCGCCGGCCAGCAGCCTGAACTGTCGGATGAGTGGGTCGCAGCGCAGATTGTCGGTTATGATCCGGGCAGCCTCATGGGGCAGCACCCCAGGGTCCAATTTTTGCTGCGTAAAACGCAGCCCATGGTCCAACGGCCTAGAGTGAATAAGAATATACGCCAGGTAGGGGCCATCGCGGGACAGCATTTCCGAATCCGGGGTGCTGAGGTGCACCCATCCCTCAGGCGACCGGAGGGTCCATTGGGGTCCACTGAGCTGCTGCGGGGAGTTTTTCCAGGGGCCGGCACAGGCGGCCAAGAGCAGCGCCGCTGCAACCCAAACCCCGATCAAGGACGGTTGTGTTCGCGATCCCGGCATTGGCGCAAATATCCTATGATGAATTCCCGACTTTCGTCCTGGGTATCCAAGTTAAGAAAGGATTCGAAGTAGGATTGGGCCATTTGGTAATGACCCGCCTTAAAATGCAGCTCACCCAGGACCCGATGGGCCAAAGGATGGTTCGGATCGATTTTGAGGGCTTGCTGATAATACCCCATCGACTCTATGTTCCCATCGTCGTCATTTTGTCGGCGCAGGATCTCCCCCTTGAGGTAATAGGCGCGCGCGTCGGCGGGTTTCACGGCCAGATACGTCGAGATGCTCCGATCCGCCGTTTTCCACTCGCCGCGTTGCAGGGCCGCCTGCCCATTGGCCATCAAGGCCGGAGCAATGGCATGCAGAAACCGTTCATGATCGCCGGCCGACGGCCGCCGGCAGGTATCTCCGGCGAGCGATTGACCCAGCAACGCCTCGATCCTTTTCCTCCGAGCTTCCAGCATTGTCAGCATCTCCGGCCGCCCTAGCTCCTGCATGCTTGTGATCAGGTTGCCCAGGAGGGTGATGACCTCACCCCCGCAGTACCCGGCGCCCAGAATCATGGAAAAGCCCTCCACATCGGCCTGACGTTCAGCGGCATCGATTTTAGATTGTACAGCCTGGTTGCCGCTACGGTGATTCGAGCCGGCATGCGGCCAGCCGTCACCGGATAACGGATTTTGCAGGTAATCGTAGAGTTCCACGGTGTGCTGCCGCAGATAATGGACCATCTCGTGCGCCAGGATCATGGCCAATTGGTCTTCGTTTTCCAACTGGTTGAGAATGCCCGTGGTGAGGTAACAGTACCCATTGGGGTAGGCATGGGCATCCATTTGCGTGTCCCTGATCACCTGGAAGGTCGGTGCACCCAAATCGGTTAGCAGCGTTGCCCACAGGCGTTCGGCAACCTCCTTCAGGTAGCGTGACAGGGACGCCTCGTGCAAAAGGATGCCGCGCTGTTCGAGCAGCGCCTGTTCCTGTTCGGCAAGCCGCTCCAAGCGATTGCTCCGGTTTGCGGCCGAAGCCGCATCGGCCGAATGGTTGCAAGCGGCCCATACCCACAGGAAAATCAAGCCGGCTGCAACATACCGCCCCGGAATCATGAGCCTTGCTCCCAGAAACGGGCCATGGTGGAGCCAACCAGTTCGGTCATGCCATCTGCGCAACACAGTTGGGATTCCAGGCGGCCGCGCTGCAGGCCATACCAGATGACACGCCCCTCGGGTTCGACAACGGCAATACTGAGCCAACTGTTAAGCGGCTGGCCGGAGCCGGTTTGATGCCCCAGAGCCAGGACCAGCGCGTCGGCGTCGTTGGCTTCCAGTACACCGGCCACCGCACCCAGGTGGTACTCAAAGGCCTTCAATTTGGCCGGATAGACCTGCGGGCCGAAGGTGTGGAGCTGGATGGAGCGGTTCACCGATCGAAACAGGGACCGAATACTCATTATTTCATCTGTCTGCATCACTGGGCCATCGGCGGTGCGAACCGCAAAGTGCCGCGCCCGCAGTTGCTGCACAATATCATCCCGGGCATGGCGCTGGGCCTGCCGGCTCTGATTTTCCTGAAACAGCCGGCTGCCATCGGAGAGGAGTTCAAAGATGCTGATTTCCGGTTCCAGGACCAGCATCACCCCTATCGGCCGGCGGTAGTCGGAGAACTGGGGATGAAGCCGTTCCGAAGTTGGTGCGCACCCGCACAGGTAGAGACCGCTCAGCACCAAAGTCAGTGCCAAACGGTTAACAATAACTGGGGGGAGCGGGTTTTTCATGGGTGCCTCGCAACTCTATGGTTTGGTCGCAACCGCGGTGACTGGAGGGGCCGATTTGCGGCCGAATCGCCACCAAAACAAAAAACATCCGGTTTTTAAGTGGCTTGACAAAGATCGGGCTCGGAGGCGCATTTCAGGACAATGGGATGACACACAATGCCAAGCTTGACATTTTCTCGAAAATGCATACTGTTTCAGTACCTTTTATTGCCTTGTTTTTAAAAACCTTGAATAAAAAGTGGAGGAGGGGGAAAATGAAAAAACTGGTTGTTCTGATCTTTGTGGCTCTGTTTCTGACGGGTTGCGGCCAATCCGGGTTTTTTCAGCACGACACCATGTACAAGAATTGGTCTCATACGAAATTCAGCTGGTACGGCCACAATCAACCAACGGCCGAGGATGCCCAGAAAGCCACCGAGCAGCAATGGTGGGGAATTGAAGTACCCTACGTGCCCGGTCAGTAGGCGCGCAGGTTGCTTGGCCGGAGGTCGGTGTTTTCCGTCAAGCTGCTAATGCAGGCAGGGGATGTGCGGCTTCGGCCCCATCCCCTGTTGTTTGTTGGCGACCATTCGGTTTCAGTCTGGCGGCGCGATCAGGGGCCGGACGTTCTTGATCTTGAACCGGATGGCCGCAATGATTGCGTTGGCAGATTTGTTTCCGGCCACTTTGCGGATCTTTTCCCGGAATGAATCCAGCAGTTCACCATACCGTTCGAAGGATTCTACTTCTAAGTACAAGCGGACCCCCTTCCAATCGGTTGGAGAGTCGCCGGGTTCGACCACGATGAAACTGGCTTTGGGATTTTCCTGCAGGTTCCGAAACGATCGGTTGTCACCAATCGCCATGATCACCGTATCTTGATCGATCATGCGTGGCGATCCAAACACGGCGGCATTGACATCGCCATTGTTGTTGGTTGTCGCCAGTGCGCCGATCCGCGTCTGTTTGTTGAACATCTCCATCACCTGTTTTCGATCCATACTGCCTCCTTGTTGGTGGGTCGGGGGTTAAGGGCCCAATCGGTGCACCAGACCAAATAACCGGGGCGCCGCCTTTCGACGCGACCTTCAGCGGGGATAAAGCAAAACCCGGTGTTTGAGACCTGAACATTTCTAAGCTAATGCACATTCACCCCTATGCAACCAATCTTGACGGTGGGCATGGGCTGAGGTCGAAAAACTGAACCGCGTTTTTATTCAAAATCCTACCCAACTGGTCTTCGGACAGCCCGGAGTTGTGCAACCACTTTAACTCTCGATCCCAAGAATAAGGAATGTTTGGGAAATCAGATCCATACATGACCCGGTCCACTCGATATTGATTTAGTTCGATGCGGGTTTTAATTGGGAAATAGTCTGTCAAGGCCATGGTCGTATCGAGCCAGAGGCTGTCATAGCGCTCGATGAGGGTTTTGTATTCAACCGTCTCACTAAAACCAAGATGGGGTACGCAAATCTTGAGTTTCGGGAAATCCTTCAGGACGCGCTCCAGCTTGCCGGCACTGCAGATTTCGTCAGGGTCACAGCGATAGGCCGGGCTTTTTGGCTCTTTTCCGATGTGTATCACCACGGGCTTGTTATTGGATTGACAGATGTCGAACAGTAAGTCCATCGCGTCGGACTCCAGATGGAAGCATTGCACGTGGGCATGAAGCTTCAATCCGCCAAGTCCGGAATCGAACGCCTCCTGCAAAATGATGCCGGCATCCGGCTCGCCGGGATAGACCGTCGCCAACCCGGTGACTCGACCAGGGTATTGCCGGCACTGCTGGATGGAGTAACGATTTAATTCTCTGGCGAGTCCCGGGGCGTGCGCATACTGCAGCGCAATAACATGGGCAACCCCGCGCGAGAGCAGAAAGTCAAAAACTTCAGCCGTGGAAAGCTGATAGCGGATGTGCCAGGCGTTGGCGTCAAACCAGCGTCTGACGGCTTTAAAAATGTTGCCGGGGAAAACATGCACATGGGCATCGATGACCCGGGGGAAGCCAGCCGGGACCCGGCTGCCTTCCCTGTCGTCAAGCGTTGGGAGATTAGGCTGTAGCATCACGCATTATTCGCTTTCCCAGGACAACCGCCAACTACAGCGCCTAATCCGGTTGCACCGTCGCGGCCGCCTCACGCAACCGGCCGCTGATGGTTTCGGTCAGTTCAGCTGCGGATTCCAGCATCTGCGCCGCCGTCGCCTGCCCGTTATCTCTGGCATTCTTAGCCCATTGGCGATAGTCCTCGGCGTGATGCCCGTTGTGTTGAATCCAGTGATCCAGAATGGTTGCCAGCTTTTCGGAAAAAGAAAGCGGTGAATGGCGGTGGGAATGGCCATGACAATGATCGTGTCCATGATGGTGTTCATGATCGTTTTGGTGATCGTGTTCGTGGTGATGGGACATGGGCGATCTCCTGCAAGGTGGGTTGCCGATGAATGGTTTCAACGCCGCGAGCGGCCCAGGTGGGCAACAATCTATGCCGGTAACGGGTCGAAGTCAACCATTCCCTGACCACCCGGGACGTCAATCGCCCTTGCGCCCATCGCCCGACACCGATAAAATCGCGCTTCAGGCTATCTAGTGCCCGTCCAGAAACGAGGAATTTTGGTCGAGATCAAGGCATGCGAAAAATTTTACCGCAGGCATATAGTTGATATTCCGAGGATAAAATTTTAAGCATAACGCAGATATCGGGCGAAATAACCGTTTCTGGATGGGCACTATCTAGTGCCCGCAACCGAGAATGGATGGACAACCCCATGGGGTCACACCGATTATCCAGAATTCAGATCACCCTTCTGATCACAGCTGTGCTCGGACTGCTCGCAGGCGCCGCAGCGGGCGCATTTCTATCCCTTACGCGGGACCTGCCCCAGATTCGGGAACTGGAAAATTTTGAACCATCCGCCGCCACACGTATTTATTCGGCCGACCGGGTTCTGCTGGCCGAGATGTATCTGGAAAAACGAATGCCGGTTTCCATCGACCAGATTCCCGAAAACCTGATATCAGCCCTGATCGTTACCGAAGACCGCCGGTTCTTCCGCCACAGTGGCATCGATCTGAAAGGCATTCTTCGGGCCCTGATCAAGGACATCATGGCCCGAGGGTTTGTGGAGGGGGCCAGCACCATCACGCAACAGCTAGCCAAAACCCTCTTTTTGACCCAGGAGAAAACGGTCACCCGCAAACTCAGGGAGGCCATCCTGGCAATCCAAATGGAACGGCGCTACACCAAAAACGAGTTGCTGGCACTCTATTTGAACCAGATCTACTTCGGCAGCGGCGCCTACGGTGTAGAGGCGGCGGCAGAGCTCTTTTTCGGAAAATCGGCATCGCAGATGGATCTTGCCCAGTGCGCGCTGATCGCCGGCCTGCCCCGGGCGCCGTCCCGCTACAGCCCGCTGGTCAATCCGGAATTGGCCGCCCAGCGCCGTAATCAGGTGCTGCGGATTATGCAAAGCCAGGGTCTCATCAGTGAAGCCCAATACAACCTGGCAGCCGCTGCGCCGGTGCTGAGCGAAGACCGGGCCCGCGCTTCCGGAGCAGCACCCTATTTTGTGCAATACATCCGGCCGGCCCTGGAGGCGGCCATCGGTCCCAGCATGCTGTACAAAGGTGGCCTGACGGTCAAGACCACCCTCTCCCATCGCCTCCAGCATGCCGCCGAGATTGCGGTCACCAACGGGCTTGACAGCCTGCAGGAACGGATGCAATCCAGAAAGGGTTCGGCGACGCAGCCTCAAGCGGCGCTGGTAGCCATCGACATATCCACCGGCGGCATCCTGGCGATGGTGGGCGGCAGAAATTACAGCGACAGCCCCTTCAACCGGGCTGTAACGGCCCGACGTCAGCCCGGTTCAGCGTTCAAACCCATCATCTATGCATTGGCCGTTTCGCGTGGGTTTACCCAGGCCAGCCTGCTACTGGACGCACCGGTCGCCTTTACTGTCGGCGGCAATCAACCGATTTGGCAACCACGAAACTTCGACGCCGGTTACCGCGGGGAAATGACTCTTCGTCAGGCCCTGACCCTTTCCCAAAACATTCCGGCGGCGAGGCTGGCGGAAAAGTTGGGCCCATCCGCGGTGGTGCATTTCGCCCATCAGTTGGGCATCGAATCGCCCCTCTCCCCCAACCTCTCCATTGCGTTGGGCACAGCCGAAACAACCCTGCTGGAACTGACTTCGGCCTTTGCGGTCTTTCCCAACGCCGGAAATCATATCACCCCCTTTGGCGTAACCGAAATCATAGACCGGAACCACCGGGTAATCTGGCTGGCCAAGCCGGCCGTACGAGCGGTGATGACCGAGGCCCAAGCCGCCATTGTAGTAGATATGCTCCAGGGCGTGGTCGAGGAGGGAACGGGAAGCGCCGCCAAACAACTGGCCATAACCGTTGCAGGGAAAACCGGGACGACCAATGACTACCGGGACGCCCTTTTCGTGGGTTTCTCGCCGGCGCTGGCTGCCGGGGTGTGGGTGGGCCGGGACGATTTTTCGTCCCTGGGGGATAGAGAGACCGGCGCCCGGGCGGCCCTTCCTATCTGGATTGATTTCATGGGCGCCGCCCAGGCCGAATCAACCCCGCGCTTCTTCGCCATCCCGGACCGCATGACCCGGATAGCGATGAATCCAGCGACCGGCCTGGCAGCTCAAGCGGGTGACCCTGACGCTGTCACAGCATTGTTTTTGAGAGGCAGCGAACCTGCCGGGCGGTGAGCCACCATGGCAGACAGTTGATTCGCTACCTTGGACGCTGCGCTGCAGCATCGACGTTTGTGATAAGGAGGGTGATTTAAAATGAATGTACTGGTTTTGTATTTTTCAAAGGGCGGCAATACCAAAAAACTGGCAAAAGCCGTTGCCGAGGGCATTGACCTGGTTGACGGGGTGAACGCGGTTTTAAAAAACACAGACGAGGTGACCAAAGATGATTTTTTAACTGCAGGGGGCGTTATTGCCGGGTCTCCTGTCTATTTCGGTTCAATGGCCGCTGAGTTGAAAAAGGTTTTTGATGATTTTGTGGGCATCCGGAAAAAAATGGAGGGCAAGGTCGGGGCTGCTTTTACAACGGCCGGCAATGCGTCCGGTGGTAAAGAAACTACCATGCTGAGCATCATTCAGTGCCTGTTGATCTATGGGATGATCATTGCGGGGGACCCCATGTCGGCGACGGGACATTATGGCACGGCGTGTGTTGGGGCACCGGATGCGGACACGCTGGAAAACGGGAAAAAGCTGGGCCAAAGGGTTGCCCATTTGGTTAACAAATTGTTTTGACAATTTCAATTTCGCCCTTTGCAGTCAAAAAGACGTGCTGCTTGTATTTGCGTCACCAGCTACTTTCAAAAATCGGCATTTCACGGGGATTTCCCCGATGAAGGTGGCGTAGGGAATGTGTTTTCCGGTTGCATATCGAGGTAGAGAATGCTTGCAAACGTTTCTGTTCAACGATCGCCCTCATGGACAATCTTCGGGAATCCGCCGACATCGTCGCAGATCAAACCATCGATGGGGTCGTTGAAGGTCACTGCAAAGCCATCAGGACTATTTCGAGCGACCTTTCCGGAAACCGTGACCGTATAATTGAAATCAAACAGAGGGAATTCAAGCGTGATGGACTGACCACTGGCGATCTTTCGCGAGGTCCTGACGAACAGTCCGCCGGCACCGATGTTCTTGATCACATCCCGGTGAGTTCCCTCTTGGACGGTGTATTCCGCAATGATGAAGGCTGTCCGGCGGAGACATTGCCGTTGACTCGGCTTGGGAATCATTTGCCGTTCACCTTGTCCCTTAACTTGCCGGAGCATTTAAACGTCACCACCCGTCTGGCCGGCAGGATCGCGTCTTCACCCGTGGCCGGATTCCTGCCCTTTCGAGCCTTTTTCCCCTTTACACAGAATTTACCAAAGCCGGAAATCATGACATCTTCGCCGGATGCCAAAGTGGACTTGATCACTTCGATCAAGGACTCTACGATCGCAACGGACCGGTTATTGAAAAAACCGAGTTCTTTTTGGATTTGGTCTACGATGTCTTTCTTGGTCAAGGCCATGCGTGTGATCCCCGCTTCAGTGGTAGTGGAAATTGATCGTTGATCGAACCGACTCGTTGTTATCTGATCCGTTTTTTTTAGCTCCTCGCCCCGCTCACCGCTTTTCGGTTTGGCGCAACAAACACCTGTTTCCTTTCTCTGTCTATTCTGGCCCCATCCGGACGAGAACGGCACATTTATCTTTATCGGCGGCTGCATGAAAATGTTTAGGATGGATATCGCATGGTTGGATAGGATGATGGGAATGGGATCGAACGCGGTGCAGTCATCGTCCCAGACTAGGATACGATGCTCAATAACCCGAACAACAATGGGTGCAGTGCACCCGGATCTCTTCGATAAATCTGCCGATATAGATCAAGCCCAACGACGCTCCCGGTCGGGGCGGTCAAGCGATCAGCCCGCCGCCGTCCACATCCAGAACAACACCCGTAATAAATCCGTTGGTCATCAGCATCAGTGCGGCGTCAGCGATATCCTCCGGACGGCCCACACGCCCCACCGGCAGGCGTCGGGAAACGGATGTATACATCTCTTCACGGGCCGCTTCCGGCATGTTCAGGTAAGCACCGGTGCCGGCGGTCAACCCCGGTGAAATCACATTGACCCTCACTGGCGCCAGTTCCTTGGCCAGCGCCCGCCCCAAAGCCTCGACGGCGGCGTTGACCGAGGCCAGCACAGCATCATTTTTATAAGAATAAAACCGATCGGCGGCCCGTCAAGCTTACCTGCGATGCATGCGCTTCATTTGGAAAGCGCCTGAATCGCGTTGGCGATGAAAGCATCGGTGTCCAAAGCGGACCAATCGGCTGTGGCGCCGAATCTGATCAGCACCAGCCGCCGGGATCAAATCACAATCACTTTCTGCTCCTGAAACCCCCTGGCGGCACAGGCGTCAGCGGGGAGCATAGGGAGGTAGGGCGTGTCTCTGTCGCCGCCTGAATGCCAGCTGCGAGATCAGCTTATCCAGTTCCGGCTTAAGCTCAATCAATTCACCCATGGTAACTGTCCCTCCTTGAAATCGCTGTTCTTTTTC
>JAWOIA010000045.1:0-8822 GCA_046484885.1 Desulfosarcina sp.
GATCAAAGCCAAAATGATGCCACCGGATTTGATAAATCGAAGGGTTGCCGGAACGACGAGTTTGAGGGAGATAAACGAGGTGTCGATGGTCACCAGGTCGACGGGATCGGGGAGGCGCGCCGGATCGATGGTGCGGATATTGGCCCGTTCGATAACCACCACGCGGGGGTCCTGGCGCAGCGGCCACGCCAACTGACCGTAGCCCACATCGACAGCAAACACCCGGGCGGCGCCGTGCTGCAGCAGGCAGTCGGTAAAGCCGCCGGTGGATGCGCCCACATCCAGGCAGACCATGCCGCTGCAGTCGATGCGGTTGGCCTCCAGGGCCGCTTCCAGCTTCACTCCGCCCCGGCTGACATACGGCAGGTCATCGCCCTTGACGGTGATCCGGGCCTCTTCGTCAAAACGGGTGCCGGGTTTATCGCAGACACCCTCGTTGACCCATACCCGCCCGGCCATAATCAGGGACCTGGCCCGTTCGCGGCTGCGGCAGAGGTTATTTTCCACCAGTAGAATGTCGAGTCGTTTTTTCGGCGTCATGGGGCCAGCGAGGCGATCGGCCGTGTTTCAGGAAGGACACTGAGTGTCCATCCAGAAACGAGGAATTTTGGTCGAAATCAAGGCATGCGAGAAATTTTACCACAGGCATATAGTTGATATTCCGAGGATAAAATTTTGAGCATAACGCAGAGGCCGGGCGAAATAACCGTTTATGGATGGACACTAACGAGCAGCGCCGCCCTTGCGGCCGGCGGCCACTCCCAGGGACAAGACGCGATCGGACGGATGGCTCACCAGAGCCAGGGCGGCCTCAACAATCGCTGCTGCATCCAGCTGATATTTGGCTCGCAGCGTGTTCTGGGGTCCGTGTTCGACAAAATGATCGTCGATGCCCAAGCGCTTGACGGCCGTGCCCTGGATTTGGTGGTCGCCCAACAGCTCCAGAACGGCACTGCCGAAGCCGCCCGGAAGGGTATTTTCTTCTACCGTAATAACATGGCGGATACGGCTGGAGAGGGAAAGGATCAGTTCGCGGTCCAATGGTTTGATGAAACGGGCATTGACCACGGTTGTCTGAATGCCATGCTTTTCGGCCAGCAGGCCGGCGGCGCAGACGGCTTCACTCACCGCACCGCCAACGGCAAGTATCAGCAGGTCATCGCCGTGGCTTAATATTTCGCCCCTGCCGATAGGCAGGATCGTGAAGGTCTTGTCCAGGTCCACACCGATGCCCCGGCCGCGCGGATAGCGCAAGGCGATGGGGCCGTTGTGGGCGATGGCGGTGGCCAACATGTGGCGCAGTTCATTTTCGTCCTTGGGGGCCATGACCACCATGTTGGGTATGCCTCTCAGAAAGGAGAGGTCGAACAGACCGTGGTGGGTGGGGCCATCCTCGCCTACCAGCCCGCCGCGATCCAGGGCGAACACCACCGGCAGTCCTTCGATGCAGACGTCGTGGATGATCTGATCATAGGCCCGCTGAAGGAAGGTAGAGTAAATGGCCACCACCGGACGGAACCCCTCCGAGGCCATGCCGGCGGCAAAGGTGACCCCGTGCTGCTCGGCGATGCCCACGTCGAAAAACCGCTCCGGGTAGGCCCTGGAAAAGGGCACCAGGCCGGTGCCTTCGGGCATGGCGGCGGTAACGGCCACAATTTTGGTGTTCTTTCCGGCCAGTTCCAGCATGCTTTGCCCAAAAACCTCGGTGTAGCTGGGTACGTTGGTGGCCTTTTTGCGGCAGACACCGGTGTTGACGTCAAAGGAGCTGACCCCGTGGAAATAGACCGGGTTCTGTTCGGCCTGGCGGTAGCCCTTGCCTTTTTTCGTGATGACATGCAGCAGAACCGGCTCGTCCATCTTTTTTATGTTTTTTATGATATCGATCAGATGGTCGAGGTTGTGGCCATCGATTGGGCCGAAATATTCGAAATTGAACGCTTCAAAGAGCATCCCCGGCGTCACGAAGGCTTTGAATGACTCTTCACTGCGTTTGGCTATCTGGTAAACATTTTCCCCGATCCGGGGCAGCGATTTGAGCAACTCCCCGAACTCCTTGCGCATCGTCTGCAGGCTAGCTGCGGAGAAGGTTCGGCTGAGTAGGGATGAAAGCGCACCGACATTATGTGAAATGGACATTTCATTATCATTGAGGATAACAATCAGATCCTTGTCCTTGTGCGAGTCCCCGGCCTGGTTCAAGCCTTCGAAAGCCAGCCCCGCCGTCATTGAACCGTCTCCGATGACCGCCACCACTTTGGCCGGGTCGTTGTTCAGGCGTTTGGCGCAGGCGATGCCCAAACCGGCCGAGATCGAGGTGCTGCTGTGTCCGGTGGTGAAGCTGTCGTAGGGGCTTTCAGCGCTTTTGGTAAATCCGGAGAGGCCGCCATGGCGCCGCAGGCTGGGGAAACGCTGGCGGCGGCCGGTGAGCAGCTTATGGGCATAGGCCTGATGGCCCACGTCCCAAATAATTTTATCCGTAGGGGTTTCGAAGACGTAGTGCAGGGCAATCCCCAGCTCCACGGCACCCAGACTGGAGGCCAGGTGCCCCCCGGTGACCGACACCACATCAACGATGGTTTGACGGATCTCTTTGGCCAGATCCGGCAGTTCGGTGCGGCTCAGTTTCTTCAGGTCACGCGGCGAGTTGATTTTTTCAAGCAGCGGTAACGATCGGCCCACGGTTTCAGCTCCCTAGTTTATCGATTTCGTTCGATGACGTAGCGCGCCAAGGCACGCAGGGGATCGGCTTCAGCGGCGAATGGCGCAAGGGCCTGCAGGGCATTGTCGACCAGGCGCCCGGCAAGCCGCTCGGCGCCGGATAGTCCCAGCAGCGACGGGTAGGTGTTTTTGCGTCGCATGCGGTCGGTGCCGGTGGCCTTGCCCAGTCGCTGTGGATCGCCCTTTACATTGAGGATGTCGTCGGCCACCTGAAAAGCCAAACCGAGGTTCTGGGCATAGCGCCCAAGCGCCAGGCGTGCGCTTGACGCGGCGCCGGACAGCAGCGCGCCGCAATCAACCGACACTTCAATCATTTTCCCCGTCTTCAACCGGTGCAGGGTCTCGAGTTCACCCTCGGGCAGCAGCCGGCCTTCAAAGGCCATGTCACGCATCTGCCCCTCGATCATGCCCTGATAACCGGACGCGGCTGCCAGGGCTGCAATGGCCATCAACCAGTGTTGTTGATGGTTATCGGCAGATTGCATACCGGCAATAGCGGCAATTTCAAACGCCCGGGTCAGCAAGGCATCGCCGGCCAGAATCGCCGTTGCTTCACCAAATTGGACGTGACAGGTGGGTTTGCCACGTCGTTTTTCGTCGTTATCCATTGCCGGCAGATCGTCATGGACCAGTGAATAGGTGTGAATCAACTCTATGGCGCAGGCCATTGGGAGCACGCTTTCACGGTCACCGCCGACGGTTTCGGCCGCGGCGACGCACAGCGCGGGTCGCAGCCGCTTGCCACCGGCCATGACCGAGTAGGTCATGGCCTGGGAGATCGGCAGGGCCGACCCGCCCAAATAGTGCCGCAGCATTTCATCCACCCGCCGTCGCACGCCATCCAAAAAAGGTTTCAGTTCGAACATGGCGCGGCCGCTACTGGCTGGGACCGTCAAAGGGCTGTTCAATGGGGTTTCCCGTCTCGTCTGTCATGAGCACGGTCACCCGTTTTTCGGCTTCATCCAGCATCTCACTGCAGTGGCGGGACAGCTTCATCCCGGCTTCAAACTGCTCCAGCGCTTTTTCCAAGGGCAGGTCGCCGGATTCGAGCGCTTTGACGATTTTTTCCAGATCGCTGATCGCTTTTTCAAAGCTTGGTTTGGCTTTGGGTGCCATGGGCGTCAATGGTTCCTTTCGATCATGGTATCGGTGACGCTGACGTTGAGTTTTCCATGGGCCAGAAGGATTTCCAGGTGTTGACCCATTTTGACCGATTCGGCTCGGCGAACGATGCTTTGGCCGGGCAGGGTGCGGGTGATGCTGTAGCCCCGCTGCACGATGGCCAGGGGACTGAGGGCCGCCAACATGGCGACATGGGTGGCCACGCTATGGTGTGCGGCACGGATGGTCCGGCTGATTTCCATATTCAGAGCCCGTTGCCAGGCGACCAGGCGTGTCTGCATCCCGGTCACGGTATTGAGGGGCGATCCCTGCAACAAGATGTGGTGTCGCAGGCAAGCCCGCTCGCGGTTCTGCGCCAGGGTTTTGCTGATCGATCCGAGCAGGCGGATCGAATCGTCATCGAGCCGGATCCGCAAATCCTGCAGCCGGCGCCGGGGGTGAACCAGGCGCCTGGAAAGTTCATAAACATTTTTTGATTTATTTTTTAGGTGGTTAAAGGCTTCTCTATAAAGCGTTTTATTAATTATTTGCAGCTGGTTTTGGAGCGTTTGCTTGGAAGGAACAACTATTTCGGCAGCCGCGGAGGGCGTCGGTGCCCGCAGATCGGCGACAAAGTCGGCAATGGTATAATCGGTTTCATGGCCGACGGCGGAAATGATCGGAATCGTCGAGGCGAAGATGGTCCGCGCGACCTGTTCATCGTTGAAGGCCCACAGATCCTCGATGGACCCCCCGCCGCGTGCCAGCACAATGATGTCTGTGGTTGCCAGTTTGTTCAAGAAACGGATGGCCTGGCAGATTTCTCCAGGCGCACGATCCCCTTGAACGCTGACCGGAACCACTTCCAGCGGCAGATTGGGGAATCGGCGCTGGGCCACTTTGATAAAGTCGCGGATGGCGGCACCCGTGGGAGAGGTCACGATGCTGATCTTTTTGGGCACAAGGGGCAGCGTCGATTTGTGCCGAGCGTCAAACAGCCCTTCATCGGATAGGGTTCGCTTGAGCTTCTCGAATGCAATCTGCAGGCTGCCGATGCCTTTGGGTTCAATGTATTCAAAGATAATCTGGTAGGAACCCCGGGGCTGGTAGAGGCTCAAGCGCCCCAGACCCACGATCGACTGGCCGTCACTGGGCCTGAATTTAAGGGAGCCGGCCTGGGTGCGGAACATCACGGCGCTGATTTGAGAAAGGGAATCTTTCAAGGTGAAGTAAAAGTGGCCGGAAGCCGGAATCTTGAAATTGGAAATTTCTCCGGACACCCAGACGAATGGGAACGACGCCTCGAGCAATTGTTTAATTTTCTGGTTCAGCTCCGAGACGCTGTAAATGGGCAGCTGGGCGTGATTGCTTGACTCGTCGGTGGGGATCATTGCGTTTGTTCAGGAAACGGTAGATCGATCATTAACGTCCGATAAGACATATTATGTAAAATCATTGGTCCGCGCCAGGTTCGGTGGGGCGGTTGGCGGCCCCCTCTAGTCGGCGACTGACTCTGTGCAGCAGATCCCGCACGGCCGGCACGACATAGATGCTCTCGTGGGGCAGACCGACCAGGGCCTGCGTCAGCACCCGGGTCTTTTTTTGCAGGCTGAGGTGTTTGTCGATGATGCAGTGCATTTTGCCTTTGATGACACAGAAACCGCTTTTAACCGGGATCCCACTGGCGCGAAAATTCTGTTCAGATAGGGTTACCCCCAGTTTTTCGGCCAGATCCTGCAGTTCCTGGTAAATCTGTTCGGGTTTCACGGTGCACCGTTAGCGATTGACACGCCGACCACAGCGAACCTGTCGTCCATAGCAGCTTTTGACTTGAAAATAAAGACGCTTGTGTTATGTTTTGTCGGCTCTGGCAGGCTAGCCAACACAAACCCAACCCTATCGATCAGGAGGTTATTGATGCAGTCCGTTCCCATGCAAAAAGCCCAGACCCACGTTCAAGTCAACACCTTTGTGCGCAGCGTCTACAACTGGATGGCCATCGGGCTTGCCCTAACCGCCACGGTGGCATGGTATGTGGCCCATAACGAACCCGTTCTCAGAATGGTCTATCAGCTGCGCTGGGGGTTTATTATCGGTCAACTGGCCTTGGTTTTCCTGCTGGCCGGTCGGGTTCATAAAATGCAGGCGTCGACCGCCACAGCGATGTTCATGTTTTATGCGGCGCTCAATGGAGCGACCTTTTCATTTATCTTTATCGTCTACACCATGGCTTCCATCGCCTCCACCTTTTTCATCTGCGCGCTGACCTTTGCCGCGTGCAGCCTCTTCGGCTACCTGACCAAACGGGATCTCACCGGCCTGGGCCAGTTCATGTTCATGGGGTTAATCGGGATCATCATCGCGTCCGTGGTCAATATCTTCCTCAGAAACCCCGCCATGCAGATGATCATCAGTTATATCGGCGTCCTGGTTTTCACCGGACTGACCGCTTACGACACCCAGAAACTCAAGACCATGGCGATGGCGCAGCCGGCCGGTCTCGATGGTGCAGTTATCCGGAAAGGGGCCATTATCGGCGCTTTGACCCTTTACCTGGATTTCATTCTGATGTTCCAGTACATGCTGATGATATTCGGCGGCAACCGCGACTAGCAAGTGCCCATCCATAAACGGTTATTTCGCCCGATATCTGCGTTATGCTTGTAAGTGTCCTATAAACCCCATCTTCTCAATCCAAAAAAACTCTGGCATGGTGGGATAGAACATGGGGGAGGCTATCTTGAAAAGCCGGGGTACAGCGATCATCGAGGAGAAAAAAAATAAGACTCAATAGCGCATGGCGGCCAGAGCCTCCCTGTCGATATTTTTCGGCAAAAGCGCTTGGTAGTCTTCCGCCGCCTTGGCCAGGGGTAGTTTTGCAAACAGGTAACGAAGATAGGCATAGGGCTCAAGCTCATTGGCCTTGGCGGTTTCGATCAGACTGAAGAAGGTTGCACTGGCATCCGCTCCCCTGGGGGCCCCCGAAAACAGCCAGTTCTTGCGTCCCAGAACAAATGGACGGATGGCGTTTTCAGCAACATTGTTGTCGGGTTTCAGAAACCCGGCGTCGATATAAACCACCAACTTTTCCCACTGGTTCAGACAATATTGGATCGCTTTACCGAGCAGGCTCTTCGGGGGGACTTGCAGATGATAGGTATCCAACCAGGTTTTGAACCGGTCCAGTATCGGCTTGGCCTTCTCTTGTCGCAGGTTGCGGATCTGCTCATAAGCCAAGTCGTTTTCACGGGCAACCTTTTCGATGCCGTACAATGCGCCAATAAAATCCAGCGCCTCATCGGCAAGGCCTTTGGATGTTTTTTGTTTGTCGCGCGCTTTACACCCCTTGTTCACTTCGACGAATTTGCGTCTGGCGTGAGTCAGGCATCCAAGATGGATAATGCCCGGGTTCCTGGAAAGTTGGTCATAGCCGCTGTAACCGTCGCTTTGAACATAACCCAGATAGCCGTCGAGCATATCATGCACCACCTTTCCGCTGCGCGTGGGATGGTACTGGTATAGTATCGCCGGCGCATCCAACGGGCCACCGCAAAACACCCACATATATGATTTTGTGGTATCGCTTCGGCCCGGTTCCCGAAGCACCTGAAACGGACTTTCATCAATATTGATCATGGGCCCGCTTCGAATTTCCTGCTGCAGCAATTCGATGATCGGTTGACAGCAGCCGGCGGCCTGAATCATCCAGTTGGCCTGGGTCCCCCGCGACAAGTCCACGCCCAACCGGCCAAATATCTTTTGTTGGCGGTGCAAAGGAAGCGCATCGGCGAACTTGGAGACGGCGATGTGGGCCAGCAATCCTTCGGTGGCGATGCTTTTGGGAATCAGTTGTACCGGCGGCGGAGCGATCCTGACCGTCGGGCCATCGTCTTCAACGCCTTCACAGCGTTTACAGGCGTATTTGGGGCGGATATGGCGAATCACCTGCACCTTGGCCGGAATATAATCGAGCTTTTCGCAGGTATCTTCACCGATGCGGCTCAATTCGGCGCCACACGCGCAGCGCTTGTCTTCGTCAGACAGGTCGTGAAGAACATCCACGCGGGGCAGATCCGCGGGCAGCGGTTTACGACCGCGTTTTTTACGGGTGTGCGCCGGAACCACAATTTCGTCGTCCTTTTCGATGGGCTCGACTGGCGCATTCGATTCGAACAACGGCAGCTGATTGGAATTGACCGCGGGAAGGGCTTCGCTTTTGCGACCGAAGATCTCATTTTGAAGCAGCCGCACCATCTCTTGCAGATGGTCATTTTGCAGCTGCAACGAAAAGATAATCTGCTTGAGCGACTGGGCATCATCGGGTAGGTTGGTCGATTCCGAAAACATGCCCGACGTATAGCATAACCAATTGAATTTGTATATACTTATTATTATTTTAGCGGGTCGTTTTTAGCTTGCGAAACGGTAGCTTAATTGCGCATGAGCGCGCGTAAAATCCAGCCCGGCGAGAAGCCATTCCAGTTCTTTCGTTCCCAGGGAAACGACTCCGCGTGTGGTTGTGGGCCAGTGGAATCGATGCTTCTCAAGCCGTTTGTGCCATAAGGCGAAACCGTTTTTATCCCAGTAAAGAATTTTGACCATGTTGCGGCGTCGGTTGCAGAAAACGAAAAGATCGCCGGCAAACGGATCGAGGTCCATGGCCCGTTCCACCAGAACGGACAGCCCGTTGATGGACTTGCGCATGTCGGTATGGCTTAGGTTGCTCAGACCGTGATCTTGCACGTTCAGGCCCAGAGAAAACGCCGAGTGACACGGCATTTTCATATTCGCCGCTCCTGACAATAAAAAAGTCCTTTACACTTTTACCGTCCAGCATCGCTGCCGCTTCATCAGCCAGCGAGAACATCCAGTCGCGCAGCGCGACGCGGATCGACGCCTCTGGATTCTCATGGTCGCGGTGCGCCAAGGCGATCTTCACATACTCGTCGAGGTCGCGGTGCAGCTGCGGGGCCAGCGCGGCCGGCGCGGAGACACAGCTGAAA